>JACPRL010000184.1 GCA_016189965.1 Acidobacteriota bacterium
CCTCCATCTTCTGCGCCGCGCGCAACTGCTCCTCCAGCCGCCGCTGCTCGGTCACGTTCTCGGCCATCACCTCCAGGTAGGCCACCTCGCCTCGCTCATCCCGCACCGGACGCCCGCTCAACCGCACGGTGATGGGCGTGCCGTCGGCTCGCTTCCAGCCCACCTCCACCCCTTCGAACCGCTCCCGGCTCTGCGACTCCCCCAGAAACCGAGCCCGTTGCTCCGGCTCCTCATAGAGGTCGCTCTCCTTGTGTCGCAGCAACTCCGCCTCCGACTCGTAGCCCAGCATCTCCGCCAGCGCTGGATTCACCATCAGGAACCGCCCGTCCGGCCGCGCGCGGTAGATGCCGTAGGGCGCCCCCTCGACCAGCGAGCGATACTCCGCCTCCGACCGCCGCACCGCTTCCTCCGCCCGCTTGCGCTCCGTGATGTCGAACGCCGTCCCCAGCACCGCCGGCGCCCCCTGGTAGTCAATCGCCGTGGCGGTGAAATCAATCCAGCGCTCCTCCCCGCCTTTGGTCAGGAAACGGTACTCGTAGCGCGACGCCACCGCCTCGCCCCGCAACCGCGCCTCCCGCCGCTGCCGCACCACGGCGCGGTCGGCCGGATGGATCAGCGCCCAGAAGTCCTGCGCCAGCAGCTCCTCCCGCGTGTAGCCGCTCAACTGCTCCGTCGCCCGGTTCACGTAGATGAACCGGTCGCCCCGCGAAATGAAGATCGCCGCCGCCGCCGTCTCGGTCAGCGCCCGGAACTTCGTCTCGCTCTCCCGCAGCGCCGCCTCGGCCAGCTTGCCCTCAATCACCCGCGCCACCTGCGTTGAAACGTACTCCAGAATCTGCCGCTCCCGCTCCCCGTACGCGTTCGGGTCGGTATAGTGCTGCACCACCATCGCCCCGATGGTCTTCTCCCCAATTTGCAACGGCACGCCCAGCCAGATGGGCGACTGGCTTCCCACCAGCTCGATCTCCCCCTGCCGCTCCAGCTCCTCGTGCTTGGCTAGATCGCACAGCAGAGACACTCCCGTGCGCAGCACGTAGGCCGTCAATCCCCGGCCCAGCTTCATCGGCGGGGGCGGCGGGTCGACCTCGTCCACAAAATAGGGAACCCGCAGCACTTCTTCCGCTTCGTCGTAGAGCGCAATGTAGAAGTTGTTGGCCGGCATCACCTGCTGGATGATGCCGTGCACCGCCCGGTAGAGGTCGTCCAGCGTCGCCGCCTTCGTGGCCGCGTCGGCAATGCGATACACCGCCCCCTGCAACTGCTCGGCCCGCTTCCGCTCCGTGATGTCGGTGAGCGTCCCTTCGTAGTACACCACGCGCCCCGGCTCGTCTCGCACCACACGCGCGTTCTCCAGCACGATGATCTGCTGGCCGTCCCGCCGCCGCAGCATGAGCTCGGCGTTGCGCAGCTCCCCGTCCCCTTCCAGCTTCTCCACCACGACTCCGCGTTCCACCGGGTCAGCGTAGAGCTCCCGCACGTCCGCCTGCAGCAACTCAGCCTCCGACTCGTAGCCCAGCATCCGCACCAGCGCCGGGTTCGCCGTCAGCAGCCGCCCCTCGGGCGTCGTGCGAAAGACGCCGTCGTAGACGTTTTCCACCAGCGTGCGGTACTTCGCCTCCGACGCCCGCAGCGCCTGCTGGGCGCGCGCGTTGTGGATGGCCAGCGTCAGGTACTCGGCCACCTCCTTCAGCGTGGCCACCTCGTGGTCGCTCCACGCCCGCGGCGCCGCTGACTCGAAACACAGGCTCCCCCCCAGCCGCTCCCCGTGATGCAAAGGCACGAGCAGCAATGCCCGCGTCCCGGCCGCCTCGAAGGCCTTCGCCAAGGGCGCCAGTCGTGCCTCCCGGCTCACCTCCTCCACCACCACCGGCTCATGCCGCTCCAGCGCCGCCAGGACCTTGGGCGCCCGGCCGAGCTCCAGCCGGTAGCCCGCCCCGGCAGGCCGGGGCCGTGCCGCGCTCACCGTCATCTCCCCCTGCTCGTCAATCGTGCAGTAGGCCACCCGCACACCCTTGAAGTGGCCCCCCACCTCCTGCACTGTCCGGGCAATGATCTCCTCCACCGACATCCCCGCGTTCAGTTGCGTCGAGATGCTGTTCAGAATCTTCAGCCGGATCTGGTTCTCCAGCAGCGCCCGGTCGGCCTCCACCCGCTGCGTCACGTCCATCATCACCCCGCGCAGCCGCGGCCGCCCCACCGCGTCCCGCACCACCCGCACGTTGTCCCACAGCCAGACCGTGCGCCCGTCGGCCGCTACCATCCGGTACTCGAACTCGTGGTCGCGCCCCTCGGCCGCGCATTCGCGGCACAACGCCGCCGCCCACTCCCGGTCGCCAGGGTGCAGATGCTGTACCCAAAAATCTCGCTCCTCAAGCCACTGCGCCACCGGATAGCCCAGAATCCGTTCCGCCTGCCGGCTCACGAAGCTGAACTGAAACGTCTCCGCGTCGGCCTGCCATACAATGGCGTCGAGCCCCTCCACCAGGTCGCGGAAGCGTTGCTCAGCCGCCTGGGCTTCCGCCCGCGTGGCCTGCTCTTGCGCCAGCAGCCGCGCGCGCTCCTGCTCGGCCCGCCGCCGCTCGGTGATGTCTTGGTAGAGACCCAGCACGCCGGTCAGTCGGCCCTCCACCAGCAGCGGAACCCCGTGTACTTCCACTTCCACCACGCGGCCGTCCTTCCGCCGCCGCTGCGTGGTGGCGTGCACCGCCTCGCCCCGCAGAATCCGCCGCGTGAAGCCGCTCGCTTCCTCCTCCTTCCCCGCCGGGGCAATGAATTCGTCCAGCGCCGTCCCCACAATCTCCTTCTGGCGCCAGCCGAACAGCCGCTCAAAGGCCGGGTTGCACAACTGCACACGGTGCTTCGAATCCAGCACCACGATGGCCAGCGGGCTGTTCTCGATCAGCGCCCGCAGGTGCGTGGCGCGCTGCTCGGCTTCGCGCTCCGCCTGGCGCTGCGCCGTGATGTCGTAGGCCACCACCAGCTTTGCCCGCCGACCCCCGAAGGCCAGGGCGTGCGACGTTATCTCCACCTCAAGCACGCTCCCGTCCTTCTTTCGGTGCCGCCACACCCCCGCCCGGTTCACCCCCTTCTTTCGCCGCGCCACCTCCTTGAGCAGCCGCGGGATGTCTTCCGGTGGACGGATATCCTTGATCGTCATGCGCAGGAATTCTTCCCGCGAGTAACCGTACTGCCGCACCGCCGCCTCGTTCACTTCCAGGAAAGCCAGCGTCTTCAGGTCGTACACCCACATCGGGTGCGGGTTGTGGTCAAACAGCAGGCGGAAACTGCCCTCGGCCAGACGCAATGCCTCTGCCCCGCGTCCTCCCCCGCCGTCGCGCGACCCCAATCGAACCCTCCCCGACCGCTCCCGGTCCCGCCGCCCTGCTGTTCCGCGCTTGGTCTTTTTCTTTGCCGCCATCACCTAGCCCTCGCAGAAAAAGGTGTTCACCTCGGTCAACGGAGAATCACTCAAAGAAAACAAAACGTGGAGGGAAGGAAACTGCCCGATACCTTCACCGCGCCCCGTGCCCGCCCAGTTCTTCGCCACTGTCGGGGCCAACCCGCTTCCGCCTTTTGCCCTGTCCTGCAACGGCCCGTGGTTCCCAGGCCGTCAACCCCCGGTGTCGACGCGCCGGCCAATCATAAAGGACGAACCCCCGCCGCACAAGCCCTTCTTTCGTCCTGGACGGCTGGCACTTTAGTCGGGGGTCCGCGAGGCAGAAACTTCGCGCCCGCGGAATGCTGCTCAAGGCAACCAATCGGTAGCGCAGGTTCCCCGAGCGAGTCCCGTCCCCAACTCGAAGGTTCGGGACGGGACGAGCCGAGGGGTACCTGCAGCTTGAAAGGCCGTGGGTATCCCGCAGAGCGGGAAACCCGCGCTACCTGCTTCAAAAATGCCGCGCGCAGCGCCTCCGAGGAGGGGTCGCAGGGGAACCCTCGCCGGGTTCCCCCGCCGCAAAAGGTGCCGGACCATCTCACCCGGC
>JACPRL010000185.1 GCA_016189965.1 Acidobacteriota bacterium
CCCGCGACGGCACGTCGCTCGTGCACATCGAAGTCGGCTTCGCGGGCGACGCTGCGCAGGTGATGGGCTCCTACTACGCTTCCTGGCTCGTCGTTGATACTCTCGAGCGCCGCTACGGCTCGGCCGGCATGCTGCGCTTCCTGGAGGCGCTCGCCCGCGGCGACTCCCTCGCCGCCGCCCTCCGCGCCGCCTTCGGCCTCAGCCCCGAAGACTTCGACCGCGCCGTCCTCGACGCCCTGCGCTAGCAAACAGCCACAGAGTCACAGAGGCACAGAGAGAAAGATGGGATTAGGTCTTGGCGAACAGTAGCAGAGCCCAAGAAATCGTTTCCTCTGTGTCTTTGTGCCTCTATGGCTATTCCTAGAGTGTGAGAAGGAGCGCGGCGAGCAGGGCTGCGCGCTCCGGCATCCGGCGCACGACGACAAACTCGCCGGGCGAGTGCGCGCCGGCACCCACGCCGCCCAGGCCGTCGAGCGTCGGGATGCCAAGCGCCGCGGTGAAGTTCCCGTCCGAGCCGCCGCCGGTCGAAGACTCTTGTAGGTTCACGCCCAGCTCGCGGGCCAGTTTCTGCGCGTGACGGAAGAGCCGCACAACAGGCGGGGTGCGTTCGAGCGGCGGCCGGTTGATGCCGCCGCGCACCATCAGCTTCGCCCGCCGGTCCACCGGCTTCAGCCGCTTCATCCGCCGCTCAATCCACCGGCCGCGCGCCCGGCGCGCAATCCGCACGTCCACCAACGCGCGCGCCCGCGCCGCCACCACGTTCGTCCGCGTTCCGCCCTCGACCACGTCCACGTTCAGCGTCAGTCCCCGCTCGGGTCGCGCGAGCCTGCTGATGCGCAGGATTTGCGCCGCCAGTTCGTGGATGGCGTTGACGCCTTTCTCCGGCTCGATGCCGGCGTGCGCCGCGTGTCCTTCGACGATGAGCTCGAATTCGCCCACACCCTTGCGCGCCGTTTTCAGCGCGCCGGCCAGCCCGCTCGCCGGCTCCAGCACCAGCACGGCGCGGCTGCGCCGTGCTTCGCGCTCCACCAGAGGCCGCCCGCGCTCGCTGCCGACTTCCTCATCGCCGGTAAACAGGAACACCACGCGGCCCGCCTTCGCCAAGGCTACGGCGGGCAAGCCCGCGGGCCTGAGCTTGAGTGCCGCCAACGCTTCCACCGCGAACAGCGCCTGCACCAGCCCGCTCTTCATGTCGAAGGCGGCCGGCCCGTAGGCGCGCCCGCCGCGCCGGCGAAAGGGCATCCGCCGGAGGGTTCCCAGCGGATAGACGGTGTCCAGATGCCCGAGCACTAGGATTTGTTTGCGCTTTCGATCACGCCCGGCACCGAAATCTATCTCCGCGCGCAGGATGCCGCCCGGCAACACGCGTGCGCGGGCTTGCCCGCCGTAGCCTTGGCGTAGGTGGGCCCCGTGCCGTCGCCACTCCCGCGCCAGGAACTGCGCCAGGCGCTCGAGCGCCGCGCTCACTCCACTCGGCGACTCCCGACGGACCAGCTCGCCCAACAACTTCACCATCGCCGGCTGCCGCCGCCGCAGGTAGCGATGAATCTCCATCACCGGTGAGCTTCTCGGCATAGAGAACCCGAATCCTACTCGATGCCTACGCCTCCGGCAAGCCAGCCGCGGCGGCGAGTCCGACGATGTTGTGTGCGATAATGGCGGCTCCTTGTTTATTTCTGCGGAGGGAGCCGACCATGCCCACCTGGACGCTTGAACCCGGCCACTCGGCCGCCGAATTCCGCGCCCGGCACATGATGGTCACCTGGGTGCGCGGCCACTTTCCGAATGTGCGCGGCACGCTGGTCTTCGACCCAGCGGCGCCCCGCAACGCTTCGGTCGAAGTGACCATTGACGCCCGGCTGCTCTGCACGGGCGAAGCGGAGCGCGACGCCCACCTGCGCGGCGCCGATTTCCTCGACGTCGAAAACCACCCCCACATCCGTTTCCGCAGCACGGCGGTGGAACAGTTGGGCCCGGCCGAGTTCAAGGTGGCGGGCGAGTTGACACTGCGGGGCGTCACGCGGCCGGTCACGCTCGACGCCCGGTTTCTTGGCCAGTGGCAGACGCCCTACTGGGTCGGCAACGAAGACAAGGGCCCCGTCACCCGCGCCGGCTTCTTGGCCACGGCCACCATCAACCGGCAGGACTTCGGCGTCCATTGGAACGCCCCGCTGGAGAACGGCGGGGTGGTGGTCGGCAACGAAGTCCACCTGACGCTCGACGTCGAGGCCCTCCGCAACCCCGACTGATCTCCGCAGCTCGCGTGCCGTCTTGTCCCGAGTCCTGATTCATCGGGACGAGGGAAGCCTTCTTTAGCGGAGGTGGGTCGTCTATAATCGTCGGACTCGCCGGTTCAAGGAGCGTGCGCTGTGAAGATGGGCCCGGAGGAAATTCGCCAGGTGCTGCCGCACCGCGAACCCTTCCTGCTGGTGGACGAAGTAACGGAGCTCGAGCCGCGCCGCCGCATCGTCGCCCTGAAGCACGTCCGGGCCGATGAACCACACTTCGCCGGCCACTTCCCCGGCGCGCCGATCATGCCGGGCGTGCTCATCGTCGAAGCGCTGGCGCAGACGGGCGCGCTGCTGCTCTTGCGCGAAGTCCCCGACCGCGACTCCAAGCTCGTCTTCTTCGCCGGCATCGACGAAGCCCGCTTCCGCGCTCCTGTCTTCCCCGGCGATACCCTGCGCCTGGAAGTCTCGGTCGTCTCCTGGCGCAACACACTGAGCAAAATGGAGGGCAAGGCCTACGTGGGCGACCGTCTGGTGGCGGAAGCGCAACTGCTTGCCAAGCTGGTTGACCGCGAACGGGCGCAGAAAGCCGCCAACTCCGAATGAGCGTCCACCACACGGCCATCGTTGATGCGCAGGCGCGCCTGGGGGCGAGCGTGCGGGTCGGGCCCTACACCGTCATCGGCGCGGAGGTCGAAATCGGCGAAGAAACCGAAGTCGGCGCCCACGCCGTCGTCGAAGGCCCCACCCGCATCGGCCGTCGCAACCGCATCTTCCCCTTCGCCTCCATCGGCCTCATCCCGCAAGACCTCAAGTTTCGCGGCGAGCGCAGCGAAGTCATCATCGGCGACGACAACCGCATCCGCGAGTTCGTCACCATCCACCGCGGGACCACCGGCGGCGGCGCCCTCACCCGCCTGGGCAACCAGAATCTCGTCATGGCCTACGCCCACATCGCCCACGACTGCCTGATCGGCGACCACTGCATCCTCGGCAACGCCGCCACGCTCGCCGGCCACGTCATCATCGAAGACTGGGCGGTCATCGGCGCCTTCTGCGGCATCCACCAGTTCTGCCGCATCGGCCGCCACGCCTTCATCGGCGGCTACACCGTCATCACGCAGGACGTGCTGCCGTTTTCGCGCACCGTGCAGGAGCGCGAGACGCGCGTCTATGGCGTTAACGTCATCGGCTTGCGCCGGCGCGGGTTCACGCGCGAGCGCATCGAGCGCATCCATCAGGCCTTCCGCCTGCTCACGCAGTCGGGATTGAACACCTCGCAGGCGCTCGAGCAGATGCGCCAGAGTCTCAACCAGGACGAGGACGTCGCCGCTCTCGTCCGCTTCATCGAGACCTCCGAGCGCGGTGTCATCAAATGATTCGCCACAAAGGCACAAAGACACAAAGAAAACTGTTTCTGGAATTGCTTTTTTTGTGCCTCTCTGTCTTTGTTGCCAAGGGCGGTTGCACAACCGCGTTGAATGGTGCAACACGGAGGAGGGGAAAAGCAGATCGCTCGCGGCTCGGTCGACTTCGGTTAGGGCAACGGGTTGAAAAGCCGCGGGTAGGCTTCGCCAACCCGCGCTACCTGCTAGCCGGCGGGTGTAACCGATGACCGCCGCTGAGCGCTACGCCCTCATCGCCGGCAACGGGCAGTTCCCGCTGCTGGTGCTGCAGGAAGCGCGCCGCCAGGGCGTGGAGATCGTCGTCCTCGCCCTCCGCGAAGAAACTTTCCCCGAGATCGAGCACCTCGGCGCGCCTGTCCACTGGGTCAGCCTGGGCGAATTGCAGAAGGCTCTCGGCATCCTCCGCCAGGAAGCGGTGGGCAAAGCGGTGCTCGCTGGCCAGGTGAAGCACGCGCAGATTTTCAGCGACATTCCGCCCGACCCGCTGCTGGCGCAACTGCTTGCTACGTTGCCCGAGAAGAGCACCGACACCCTCATCGGCACCATCGCCCGGCTGCTCGAGCAGGCCGGGATCGAAGTCGTTGACTCGACCGTTTTCCTGAAGGCGCTCCTGCCCGCGCCCGGCCCGCTCGCCGACCGCGCCCCCGACGCCGAAGAGTCGGCTGACATCGCCTACGGCCGCCACATCGCCCGCGAGCTTGCTCGGCTCGACCTCGGCCAAACCGTCGTGGTGAGCCAGCGCGCCTGCGTCGCCATCGAAGCCATGGAAGGCACCGACGCCACCATCGAGCGCGCCGCACGCCTGGCCAACGGCCGCCGCCTGGTCGTGGTCAAAGTCTCGAAGCCGAAGCAGGACATGCGCTTTGACGTCCCCGTCGTCGGCCTGCGCACGCTCGAAGTGATGAAGCAGTCGAACGCCACCGCGCTGGCCCTCGACGCCGGGCGCACGCTCATCTTCGACCGCGATGACTTCCTCCGCCGCGCCAACGACTACGAGATTGCCGTGCTGGCCTTCGCCCCGGACAAATCCTAGCCATGGCAGAGCGAATCAAAGTCGGCGTGGTGGGCGTGGGTGACTTCGGCCGCCACCACGTCCGCCTCTATCGCGAGTTCGAAGACGCTGAGTTGGTCGGCCTCTATGACGCGAACGCCGCGCGGGCCCGCAGCGTCGCCGAGGAATTCGGCACGCGCGCCTTCGACTCGCTCGAAGCGCTTGCCGCCGCCGCGCCAGCCGTGAGCCTCGCCGTGCCCACCCGCGACCACGCCCGCGTGGGTGTAGAGCTGCTCGAGCGCGGCTGCGATCTGTTGGTCGAAAAGCCCATCGCCGCCTCGCTCGCCGAAGCCGACGAACTCCTCCGCGCCGCCGACGAGAACCGGCGCATCTTACAGGTGGGCCACAC
>JACPRL010000186.1 GCA_016189965.1 Acidobacteriota bacterium
GCGGTAGACGTCGATGCTGTTGTGCTCGTCGTCGCTCAGCGGCCCCGGCGCCACGGGACGCTCGACGGCTTCCTTTAGCCAGCTTTCGGCTGGTGCCGGCGCTTGGGCGGGGCTGGCGGCCGGGGCCGCCTCCGGGGCCACGGGCGCCGGCCTCTGCGTTCCCGTCCAGTAGGCCGCCGCGCCCACCAGGGCCAGCAACAGCACAACACGCAGCCAGTTCGGACACCGCATAGCTCCAACCCCTCACTAATTAGAGTGCTCCGGCGGGGACACCCACCGCGGGTTTCCCCGCACCCCTTCCAAGGTTGCGCTCCGCGCAGCTTTTTTTGGCACGGCTTCCCTCGTCCCGCCGAGCGGGACTCGGGACAAGGAAGCCGTGCCCTGACGCAGGGTAACCATGAAGCGCAACCGTATTTCGCGAACGTCATTACGAGGCGGCGGCGTGCGCCAGGCGCTGGAGCGCGGCGAACACTTCTGCCACCTGCTTCTCGGTGGCCGCGAGCGGGCCCGAGCAGTCAATGACGTAGTCGGCCAGGCGGCGCTTCTCTTCCGACGGCAACTGCGCCGCCAGGCGCTGGTCGGCTTCGGCGGGCGTCAGCCCTTTGGCCAGCAGCCGCTCACGCTGCTGCTCGGGCGTACACCAGGTGACGATGAGCTTGTCGAGCCGCCGGTGGTAGCGCGCTTCCACCAGCAGCGCCGCCTCAAACATCGCGTTGGCGTGCGGGGCCGCCCCCGCCGTGCGGGCAAATTCTTTCTCGATCTCCTCAATCACGCGTGGGTGCACGATGCGGTTGAGCTCCGCGCGCTGCTGCGCGTCGGCAAAAACAAGCGCGCCCAGGCGCGCCCGGTTGATGCGACCGTCGGCGGCGAGCACCTCGCGCCCGAAGGTGCGCACGATTTCTTCATAGGCTGGTTGGCCTAGTTGCATCAACTGGTGGGCTATGCGATCGGCGAAGAGCACCCGGCAGCCCAGCCGGGCGAACATCTCCGCCACCGTGGTCTTGCCGGAGGCGATGCCGCCGGTGAGCCCGACCTTCAGCATCGGCGGCGGCCGGTGCTCAGCGCACCGCCTCCACGCGCGCCCGGGCGGCCACGGCCTGGCCGCGGCGTGCGCGCGCCGCCTGCACGGTGTTGGCCATCAGCATGGCGATGGTCAAGGGGCCGACGCCGCCCGGCGCCGGCGTGAGTGCCCCGGCGACGTCAGCGACGTCCGGGTGAACGTCGCCCACCAGGGCGGAGCCTTTGCGGCGGAACTCCTCCAGGCGCTCGGGGTGGCGGGCAAAGAGCCGCTCGGCCGCGGCGGGGTCTTCGAGGCGGTTGATGCCGACGTCAATCACCGTCGCGCCCGGCCGGACGAACTCCGGCGTCACGAAGGCGGCGCGGCCCATGGCCGCCACCAAGATATCGGCCGTGCGGGCGACGCCCGGGAGGTCGCGGGTGCGGCTGTGGCAGACGGTGACGGTGGCGTGCGCGTGCATGAGCAGCAGGGCCAGTGGCTTGCCCACGATGTCACTGCGGCCAATGATGACAGCGCGCTGGCCCTCGAGGGGAATTCCGCTGCGGCGCAGCAGCTCCATCACGCCCGCTGGCGTGCAGGGGCGCAGGGCGGGGCGATTGGCCACCAGCGCTCCGACGTTGATGGGATGGAAGCCGTCCACGTCCTTGGCCGGGTCAACCGCCAGCAGCACGCGCTGCGCGTCCACCTGCTTGGGCAGCGGCAACTGCACCAGGATGGCGTCAATCTCCGGGCGGCGGTTCAAGGCTTCGATCTCGGCGATCAATTCTCCGGTGGTGATGCTGGCCGGCGGGGTCAGGCGCTCGCTATAGAGTCCCAGCGCTTCGCAGGCGCGGATTTTGTTGCGGACGTAGATGTGGGAGGCAGGGTTGTCGCCCACCAGCACGGCGGCCAGCCCGGGGGTGACCCCCGCCTGCTTCAGCGTTTCGATTTCCTGCCGCAACTCGGCCTGAATCTGCTGGCCGATTTCGGTTCCGCTCAAAATGCGCGCTGGCAATTCGATTCTCCTCGGCGGCCAGTTTAGCACAAGGCACGAGGCGCGTTGCCAAATCCGCCGCTGGATGCTAGAGTGCCTCGAAACGTTCCGAGGAGATGGGCTATGGCGGTTGATCCGGAACTGGTGAAGATCCTTGTCTGCCCGCTGTGCAAGACGCCGGTGACGCCCACGGCGGACGAGAAGGGGCTGCGCTGCGGGACTTGCCGGCGCGTGTACCCCGTCCGGGACGACATCCCCATCATGCTGGTGGACGAAGCCCACATCGAAGCCTGACCCGCGATGCCTGCCAGTGACGTTCCAGCTGGAGCTTTTTGCAAAACTGCATCAGGTAGAGGAAAAGCAGATCCCTCGCCGCCAGGGCACGCAAGGGCTCGGGATGACAAAGGGAGAGGAAGTAGAGGGAGCAGCAGGAAAAGCAGATTCCTCGCCGCCAAGGCGGGCAAGGGCTCGGAATGACAGGAAAAGAGATTCCTGTGCTCTCTGAGTTGCCCGCGGGGGCGGGGGTGCTCATCGTGCGGCTGCGGTCGCTCGGCGACGCCCTGCTGCTGACGCCGGCCCTGCGCGCGCTGAAGCAGTGGCGACCCGACCTGCGCCTCTCGGTGCTGCTCTATTCCCGCTTTGCGCCGATTCTCGCCGGCAACCCGAACCTA
>JACPRL010000191.1 GCA_016189965.1 Acidobacteriota bacterium
CCGTCTGCACTGGGGGATCCCTACCAGACTTCGAGCGTCCGTCGTTCCGGTTTCCGGCGGGGACACCACAGAGGGTTCCCCGCGCCCCTTCCGAGGATGCGCAGCCCGCAACTTTCTTTCGGCACGGCTAAAGCCGTGCCCTGACCAAGACAAGAACCTCTTTGAAAACGTGGTTGATCTTTGTGTCTTCGTGTCTTTGGGGCGGCTACTTGCCTTTGGCGGTGAGCTGGAAAATCTTGGCGTCGACGAAGAGCTGGAAGAGAATGGGGTCGAGGGCGCCGTGCTTGACGTCGGAGGCCAGGATGTCGAGCGCTTTCTCGATGGGCACGGCTTTCTTGTAGGGGCGGTCGGAGGCCGACAGGGCGTCGAAGATATCGGAGATGGTCATCATTTTGGTCTGGAGGGGGATCTGCGGCTCGCGCAGTTTGTAGGGGTAGCCGGAGCCGTCGAGCTTTTCGTGGTGGGCGCGGGCAATGAGGGGGATGTTCTTGATTTCCCGCGTCCAGGGGATTTGCGCCAGGAAGTTGAAGGTGTGGATGACGTGGGATTCGATCTGCAGGCGCTCCTCGGGGTCGAGGCTGCCCTTGGGGATGGAGAGGAAGCGGATTTCCTCCGGCGTGACGTAGGTGCGCTCAACGCCGCGCGCGTCCACGTAGGTGCGCTTGGCAATGTCCAGCAGCCGTTCGAAGTTGCCCGCCGGCAGCACGGTAGGCTCGTTGACCTGCAGGACGAACTGCAAATAGTCGTCGAGCTCGGCCAGGCGCAGCTCGAACTCCTGGTCGAGCTGCTTGAGGCTTTCGGGGGGCTGGCCGCGGTGGAGGGCTTCGAGCTTGCGCTGGAGGTAGTCGGCCTCGACTGACTTGCGGACGTAGTCGAAGCGCTGCTGGATGATTTCCATCTGGTGGGGATAGAGCTTCTTGGCTTTGACCAGCACCTGCTCGCGCACGCCCACCTTGCCGAAGTCGTGCAGCAGGGCGGCGTAGCGGATCTCCTTCAGTTGCTCGGGGGTGAAGCGGACTTCAGCGAAGGGGCCGGTGTCGAGCCGGTCAACGGTCTCCGCCAGGCCGCAGGTGAGCCGCGAGACGCGGAAGGAATGGCCGGAGGTGGTAGGGTCGCGCTGCTCGATGGCGGTGACGGCGGCTTTGACGAAGCCTTCGAACAGCGTCTGGATGTTCTCGTAGAGGACGTTGTTCTCATAGGCGACGGCGGCCTGGGAAGCCAGCGACAGCGCCAGCTCTTGCACGCGAGCTTCGAAAGGGACTACTTCGCGTTCGACGACCTCGGGCGAGGTGAGCCGGGCGCGGAAATCGCGCTTGCAGTTGATCAACTGCAGCACGCCCAGCGTATCGCCCTGCTGGTTCTTCATGGGGATGGTGAGCATGGACTTGGTGCGGTAGCCGGTCTCTTCGTCGAAGCGGCGGTTGAAGCCGAAGGGGGCTTCGGGGGGCAGCTCGTAGGCGTCTTCCAGGTGGAGCACCTCGCCGGTGTCGGCCACATAGCCGGCGATGCTGCGCCGATCGATGGCCATGGTGAATTCGGTGAAGCCGACCTCAATGCTGTCGTTCTGGGTAAGCTTGAAGCGGAGGCGCTTCTCGGTCTCGGAGACCTCTTCGACCAGGTAGAGGGAGCCGGCGTCGGCGCGGGTAATTTGGCGGCTGGCGCGCAGGATGAGTTCGAGCAGCTTCTGGGTATCGCGCTCGGCGGAGAGTGCGACGCCGATGCGGTTCAGCTCGGCGATTTCCTGTCGGCTGCGCTGGACCTCGGTTTCGGCCCGCGCCAGGCGCTCGGCGAGTTCGATGTTCTGAAAGGCACTGGCCAGGGTGCGTTCCAGGATGGCAGGGGGGACCTTGGAGGGCAGCAGGGCGAAGACGTAGCCATCGGCCTGGGCCTGCTTGGTGCGCGCGCTGACCACATAGACCACGCGCCAGCGATGATTGCGGGCCACAAACCGCTCCACGTCCTTGGCGTCGCGCTTCCAGTCGGCCAGCCAGACCACGGTGGTTTCCGCGAGTTCGGGCGGAGGCTCGCCGCGGTCGAGGGCGCGGGGGGCGAAGGAATCCGGGAGGCCGGCGGCCAGGGAGGCCGCAGGGGAATCAGTGAAGTAACAAACCTGCCTCGGCATTCGACCAACCCACCCGGGGGGCCCGGTGAGTATACTCGATTCCCCCCTGCGGCGGAAGGAAACCACAGCGGGGCACCGGCGGCCTAGGCCTGGAGGTTGCGCTTGGTGCCGGGGCCTGCCAGAGGTATAATGCCCGGAGTTTCGAGCTTTTCTCCAAAGCGACAGCGAGGGGAGAAAGGGTAATGGCAACCGAACCACACGCGGCCCCGGTCCCGGCTGTGCGACCACCGGCCGCACCGGGGGCGAAGCCGGCGCACTTCCTGCAACGGATCGAACTGTTCAGTCTGCTCTCGCCGCAGGAGTGCGACGCCATCGTGCGGCGGCTGAAGCGCCGGGATTTCCCGCCTCATTACTACGTGGTGCGCGAAGGCCAGGCGGGCGATTCGATGTACTTCATCACCGCCGGGAAATCCGCAGTGCGCAAGAAGGACGCCATCACCGGCATTGAATTCCTGCTGACCGAGCTGGGCCCCGGCGCCTGCTTCGGGGA
>JACPRL010000188.1 GCA_016189965.1 Acidobacteriota bacterium
CTCCTACGTCACATTGAGTTCCGGCCAGAAGCCTCCGGCGCGCCAACCCCGGCGCTAGCGCCGCGATGGGTCGTTTGCGGCTCACTTTCCTCGGCACCGGCACCTCGATGGGTGTGCCCACGCTGGGCTGCCCGTGCAACGTCTGTCACTCCTCCGACCCGCGCGACCACCGCACCCGCCCTTCGGTGCTCCTCGAATACAACGGCCGCGCCATCGTGATTGATACTTCGCCCGACTTCCGCCACCAGGCCCTGCGCGCCGGCCTCGAACGCGTCGACGCCGTGCTCTACACCCACGGCCACGCCGACCACATCCTGGGACTCGATGACCTGCGCCCCTACAACCTCAAGCAGGGGGCCATCCCGCTCTACGCCAATGCCGCCACGCAGGACATCATCCGCCAGACCTTCGCCTTTGCCTTCGGGCGCGCCACGCCTAACAGCACGGTGCCGCTGATCGAGCTGCGGCCGATTGACAGCCCCTGGGAGCTGTTCGGCCTGCGCTTCGTTCCGCTGCCGGTGCAGCACGGCGAGATGGAAGTCCTCGGCTTCCGCTTCGGCCGCGCCGCCTACGTCACCGATTTCAGCGCCATTCCCCCGGCCTCGCTCGAGCAGTTGCGCGGGCTCGATCTGCTGGTGCTCGATGCCCTGCGCCACCGGCCGCACCCGAACCATTCCAGCGTCGAGCAGTCGCTGCGGCTGGTCGAAGAGCTGCGACCGCGGCGGGCTTACTTCACCCACATCGCCCACGACCTCAGCCACGCCGAAACCAACGCGCAGTTCCCGCCAGGCGTGGAGCTGGCCTACGATGGCCTGGTGGCGGAAGTGGAGGGCTGAAGGATGCGCGTGCTGCGTTCGCTCGAGGCCCTCGCCGCGCCCCTGCCCTCCACCGTGGTCACTGTGGGCAACTTCGACGGCGTGCACCGCGGCCACCAGCGCATCCTGGCGAAAGTAGTCAAAGAGGCGCGGCGGCGCCGCGGCACCGCCGTGGCGCTGACCTTCGAGCCGCACCCGATGAAGGTGCTGGCGCCCGAGCGCGCCCCGCGCCTGCTGACTACGCCCGAGCAGAAGCTGGCCTTGCTGGAAGCCGCCGGGCTCGACCTCGTCCTCGCCCTGCCCTTCACCCTCGAATTCTCCCGCCTCACCCCGCGCGCCTTCGTTGAAGAAATTCTGCAACGGCGGCTCCAGGCCAAAGTCATCTGCGTCGGCGCCACGTTCCGCTTCGGCCACCGGCACGCCGGCGACGCCAGGCTGCTCGGCGAGCTGGCGGCCGAGCTCGGCATGACGCTGCATGTGATTCCGCCGGTCGAGGTGCGTGGGCAGCCAGCCTCGAGCAGCGTGATTCGTCGGCTGGTGGAGGAAGGGACGATGTCGCGGGCGGCGCGGCTGCTCGGCCGGCCCTTTGCCCTCACGGGAACCATCGAACCCGGCGAAGGCCGTGGCCGCGCCCTCGGCTTCCCGACTCTGAACTTTCTGCCGGAACAGGAATGTCTGCCGGCGCGCGGCGTCTACGTCACGGAGACGCTCGTCGAAGGCCGCGCCTACCCGTCGGCCACCAACGTCGGAGTCCGACCCACCTTCGACGGCAGCCGCTTAGTGGTCGAGTGCCACCTGCTGGACTTAGCCGAACGAGTCACCGGGGGCCGGCTCGAAGTGCGCTTCTACGAGAGGGTACGCGAGGAGAAGAGATTCCCGTCGCCGGAAGCGTTGCGGGCCCAGATCGCGCGCGATGTCGAGCGCACGCGCCGCTTCTTCCGCCGACGCCGCCGGCCCGCAGGCCGCCGAGTCGCCGCGAGCTAACAGGATGCTGAGAGAGTTCCAAGCTTGTCATCCTGCCTGTCCCGAGTGGTGTCGAGGGAAGCGGAGCCCCCGCCCTTTCCTGCCAAATCAAGGCCGCGCGCAGCGCCTCCACTCCCTTGGAAGGGCACGGCTTCAGCCGTGCCGAAAAAAATGCGGCGCGCAGCGCCTCCTTGGAGGGGTCGCAGGGGAACCCTTCTCGGGTTCCCCCGCCCATCGCGGCCTCATCACGGCGCTGAGCGCGGACGAAGGCTCCGCAAAGGGCGGGGCGGAGTCGAGGGATCTGTTTGTCTGTGGCAACGGGTTGAAGCAGGTTTCAGTGGAAGGCTGAAGCCTTCCGCTACGGAGGGGCATGCGATGTAGCGGAACCCTTCAGGGTTCCACCTTACGTCTTGGCCTCCCCTCGACTCGGCTCGGAACAAGCAGGCAGAATGGCAATGCTAAACTATTTTTCCGTGACTGCTAAAGGACCGGTTCGACTCGGAGACTGATGAACACCACCGCGGCCATTCTGCCCGCAGACTACGAAGCCTTCCGCCAGAAGGCTATCCGGCTAGAATACTTCACCATCGGCTGGAATTCCATCGAAGCCGTGGTGGCGATTGCCGCCGGCGTTTTGGCGGGCAGCATCGCTCTGGTGGGCTTCGGCCTCGACAGCATCATCGAAACGGCGTCCGGGGCCGTCCTGCTCTGGCGGCTGCGGCAGCACGGCGAGTTCGAGGAGGTCGCCGAGTCGCGCGCCCTCCGCCTGGTCGGCCTCACCTTTTTCGCCCTGGCCGCTTACGTGACCTACGAGTCCGTCATGGACCTCCGCTACGGCCACCGCCCCGCAGAAAGCCTCCTCGGCATCGTTCTGGCAGTCGTCTCGCTCCTGGTGATGCCCGTGCTCGGCCGCGCCAAGCGCCGCCTGGCGCGCCGGATGGGCAGCCGCGCCCTCGCCGCTGACGGGATGGAAACCTACCTATGCTCCTACCTGTCGTTCACGCTGCTACTGGGGCTGGGGTTGAACGCCTGGCTCGGCTGGTGGTGGGCCGACCCGGTGGCCGCGCTCGCCATGGTGCCCTTTATGCTCCGCGAAGGCGCCGAAGCCTTCCGCAGCGACAACTGATTAGCCACGCCGCGGGTACCGCTGCCCCTCGCTGCGCTCGGGTCAGCCCGGCAACCCGCGCTACCTCTCGCGCTCGAAAGGTAGCGCAGGTTGCGGGGCCGCGCAGTGGACGAGCTACCTGCGAGCGACCTAGCAAGGGGTTATCCAACCGCTTCTCTACGTGCTCTCTGCGTCCTCCGCGCCTCGGCGGCAAGAAATCTGTGTGTATCTGTGTGCATCTGTGGTTTCAGAATTTCTTCGTGCCTTTGTGTCTTTGTGGCTAGAAGCTGTTTCAAAAACCCCTGTAGGCCTTGGGCTTCACCACACCTCCACACGCCGAGCCCGACGGCACCCGTCGCCGGGAATCCCCTAGAAGCCATTGCAAAGTTGGACTGGAAGGCTGAAGCCTTCCGCTACAGCAGGAGGGGCAGGGATGTAGCGGAACCCTTCAGGGTTCCACCTCCGGCCTGCCTTCTCTGTGTCTCTGTGCCTCTGTGGCTCCCACAAAGGCACCAAGACACAAAGAAGACTATTCCGGAATCTTCTTCGTGCCTTTGTGTCTTTGTGGCGACCTAGAAGCGGTAGCGGTAGGAAAGCTGCAGGTTGATGCCGGGGGCGTCCACCCCCGAGCCGTGCCAGCGGTAGTTCTTGTCCAGCAGGTTCTCCAGGACGAAGATCAAGTCGCTCCGCTCACTCACCTGATAGCCGCCGCGCAGGTTGAACGTCGCAAAGCCCGGCGTCTTGGTGAAGAGCGGGGCTTCGTTGACCCCGGGGCCGAGCACCCGGTCGAGCACTTCGGCCAGCGTCTCGCCGGTGGCGAGCAGAATGCCGTTGCGCACCAGCCCGCGCGCCACCGCCCCGTTGTTGAAGAAGCGCGTAATGCTGGCGCGCGAGCGCAGCGCCCCGATGCGCTGGTCGGCCAGCTCGAGCGACGACAGCCGGTCCTGCAAACTCACCAAGTGGCTGTAGGCCTCGACCCAGTAGCGCTTCCCCAGCGGCTGCCACCGAAGGCTGACGAACCCCGTCGCCGGCGGCAGCCCGCCTTCGATATCGGGCGGCAGGCCGCTGTCCTTGTCCTTCCCCCGCAGATAGTAGAAGCTCGTGCGGGCGAACCAGGAACTGCTCAACTCCCCTTCCCAGTCCGCCTCCAGGCCCCGGAGGCGAACCGCGCCGGCGTTCGCCCGCACCAGCACCGGGCGCGGGTCGGCGGCCGTGATGACTGCGCCGGAGGGCAACTGGTTGATGATGGTCTGCCCGCCGAGGGTCGAGCCCACCGCGCCGGGCGGCAGGATGAGCGTGCGCTTGGTGATGAAGTCGCTGATCTCGTTATCAAAGGCGCTGAACGAAGCCGTCATCCGCCGCGCGTGCA
>JACPRL010000187.1 GCA_016189965.1 Acidobacteriota bacterium
CACAGATCCGCAAGTTCGACCTGCGCACGGGGGACACGGTGAGCGGGCGCGTGCGGCCGCCGAAGGACGGGGAGCGCTACTTTGCTCTGATCCAGGTGGAGGCGGTGAACTTCGAAGACCCCGAGGTGGCCCGCACCAAGATTTTCTTCGACAACCTGACCCCGCTCTACCCGATGGAGCGGCTGCGGCTGGAGGTGGATCAGGAGAACATCACGGCGCGGGCGCTCGACCAGCTCTGCCCGCTGGGCAAGGGGCAGCGCGGCCTGATCGTCTCCCCGCCGCGCGCCGGCAAGACGATGATGCTGCAGACCATCGCCAACTCCATCGCCGCCAACCACCCCGACGTCATCACCATCATCCTGCTGATTGACGAGCGGCCCGAAGAGGTGACCGACATGCAGCGCAACGTCAGAGCGGCCGAAGTGATCAGCTCAACGTTCGATGAGCCGCCACAGCGGCACGTGCAGGTGGCCGAGATGGTCATCGAGAAGGCCAAGCGGCTGGTGGAGCACAAGCGGGACGTGGTCATCCTGCTCGACTCCATCACGCGCCTGGCGCGCGCCTACAACCAGGTGGTGCCACCCTCGGGCAAGGTGCTCTCGGGCGGCCTCGAATCCACCGCCTTGCAGCGCCCGAAGAGGTTTTTCGGCGCGGCGCGCAACATCGAGGAGAGTGGCAGCCTGACCATCGTGGCCACCGCCCTGGTAGACACCGGCTCCCGCATGGACGACGTTATCTTCGAAGAGTTCAAGGGCACCGGCAACCTGGAAGTGCTGCTCGACCGGCGCCTGGCCGACAAGCGCGTCTTCCCCACCATTGACATCAACCGCTCCGGCACGCGCAAGGAAGAGCTGCTGATGCCGAAGGAAGAGCTGAACCGGGTGTGGATCCTGCGCAAGGTGCTGAGCCCGCTCTCCCCGGTGGAAGCGATGGAACTGCTGGTGGACAAGCTGTCGAAGACCAAGTCGAACAAAGATTTCCTGGAATCGATGTCGGCCGGCGGCTAGCAGCCGCGGCCTGCGGCTCGTGACCCCGGCCAGCCTTTTCGACTCTTAGACTCTGCCACTCTTCGACTCTTCGACCTTCTTTTCCGCCAAGCGCACAATCACCTGCACGACTTCATCGGCCGTGAGGGCCGTGGTGTCGAGGTAGACGGCGTCGGCCGCGCGCACGAGCGGCGAGACCTCGCGGGTGGCGTCGCGGTGGTCGCGCTCTTCGACCTCTTTTCGGGTTCTTTCGAGCGCGCTTTCCACCCCCATCTCGCGCTGCTGCAGGTAGCGGCGCCGAGCACGCTCTTCGACCGAGGCATCAAGGAAAATTTTCAACTCGGCGCCGGGGAAGACGACGCTGCCGATGTCGCGCCCTTCCATCACGATGCCGCCCGCGGCGCCGATGCGCCGCTGCTGGGCCACCAGTTGCTCGCGCACGGCCGCATGGGTGGCGACGACGGAAGCACCGTGGCTCACCTCGGGCGCGCGGATGGCGGCGGTCACATCGCGACCGTTGGCGAGCACGCGGACGCCGTTGGGGGCTTTTTCGAGGTCGATGCGCAGCCCCGCCGTTAAGCCAGCGACACGCTCGGCATCATCGCACGGGATGCCCTGCTCGCCTGCCGCCCAGGCGACGGCGCGGTACATGGCGCCGCTGTCGACGTAGAGGTAGCCCAGCCGTTCCGCCACGCCGCGCGCCACCGTGCTCTTCCCCGCCCCCGACGGCCCGTCAATGGCGATGACGATCTTTCGTTGCTGCAAGGCTCGCCACTCCTCCCGGTGGCTGGTGCCACCGGGCTCAGCGAATAACCCTGAACGCGCCGAGCCCCCAGACACCTGCCTGGGGGTACGATGATAATTCACGCATGAGTCTGGTCGTTCTTCTCAAATTCGTTTGAAGGCGCGCTGGATGTCGCGCAGGCTGTACTGCAAGACGATGGGGCGGCCGTGGGGGCAGGTGGTGGGGTTGTCGGTGCGAGCCAGCTCAGCCAGTAGCCACTCCATTTTCGTCGCGTCGAGCGAGAGGTTGATCTTGATGGCGGCGTGGCAGGAGACCGAGGCGGCGATCTGCTGCTGCAGGGCGTCGAGAGAAATCTCCCGGGACTCGCGCTCCACGTTGTCGAAGATTTCCCGCAGCAGGCGCTCGATGCCGCTGGCGGCGATGCCAGCCGGAGCGGCCTTCACGGCCACGGTGCGCGGGCCGAGGGGGTCGAGCTCGAAGCCGTTGGCTTCCAGCTCCTCGCGCAGGCGCTCGCTGAGCGCTTGCTGCTGCGGCGTCAGTTCGATGAGCACCGGCGTGAGCAACCGCTGGCCTTCCACCGCGCCGGCGCGGCGGGCGCGCCGGTGGCTTTCGAACAGCACGCGCTCGTGGGCGACGTGCTGGTCAATGAGCCAGAGGCCCGACGCGTTGACGGCGACGATGAAGCTGTTGGCCACCTGGCCGAGCGGCTTGAGCCCGGCCAGCTCGGCGGCGCTGGGCGCGACCGCCGGTGGCCGCGGCGCGAAGGCCGGCGCCAGAGCCGGCGCGGGTGCAGTCGGGGCGAAGGGGAGCGGCTGCTCGCGCGGCGGAACGCGCACGGGCTCGAGCTCCAAGGTCTCAGCCGCCGTCGGTTCCGCTTCGAGTTTGATGGCTTCGGGAACAGCCGCAGGTGGAACCGGCGCGCGGCGGCGCTCGGGGGCCGGGGCCGCGGTTGGAGTGAAGCGGGCGATGGGGCGCGCGGCGACGAGCGCCTGGCGCAGCGCATGGTGGACGAAGT
Organism: Acidobacteriota bacterium; assembly: GCA_016189965.1. Taxonomy (GTDB): domain Bacteria; phylum Acidobacteriota; class Terriglobia; order Acidiferrales; family 2-02-FULL-67-57; genus JACPRL01. The sequence continues at coordinate 2,747 of JACPRL010000187.1, forward strand.
CGTAGACGAAGCCCTGGTGGCGGAAGCGGACTTCGATTTTCTGCGGGTGGACGTTGACGTCAACTTCCGCCGGCGGCAGCTCCAGAAAGAGCAACACCATGGGGTAGGCGCGGGCGGGCAGCACGTGGCGGTAGGCTTCGCGGATGGCGTTGAGCAGGATGCGGTCGCGCACAAAGCGGCGGTTGACGAAGATGTAAATGGTGTTGGCGGAGGCCTTCTGCACTTCGGGGCGGGAGAGGAAGCCCTGGGCGACGATGTCGCCCGGCGGCTCGGCGGGTTCGGGCGCCGGCGCGACGAACCAGGTGTCGGGGCGAAAGGCAGGCAGCGGCGCGGCCACACGCCCGAGATCAATCAGCTCGTCCATCGTCGGGCGGCCGAGCACTTGGAAGACGCGCTCCGGGAGTGTGGCCACGCTCGGCGCGTCGAGGATGACGTGCGCGCCAGACTTGAG
>JACPRL010000194.1 GCA_016189965.1 Acidobacteriota bacterium
TCCTCGGGCCGCGTGCCGCGCCCGCCGCCTTCCCAACTGATGTCGTAGTTCTGGCAGAAGACGCAGCGCAGGTTGCACCAGCCGAAGAAAATCGTGCCCGAGCCGTTCCAGCCCCGCAGGCAGTCCTCTTCGCCGAAGTGGGCGAAGTAGCTGCTCACCACAGCGTAGCGACCGGTCTTGCAGACGGCGAATTTGTCTGCGAGGCGGTTGACGTGGCAGTCGCGCGGGCAGAGCGTGCAGTCGGCGAGCAGGCCGAGGGCGCGCTCGACCGGGCGCTTCAACTCGCCTGATTCGTACAGGCGCAGATAGGCCGGGGTGAACTGGCTTCGTTCTGCATTCAATCCCATGCTTACCATCTCAACCTGCCCTGTGGGGATATTGTACTCCCCCGTGGCAAGGAAACCGATGCTTCGGCATTGTTCAAGAGCTGCTGCAGGACATGAAGGGCTTGACAAAGATTCGCTCATATAGCATAGTATGAACGGACTAAGTGGTCGGATGGACGAAAGCAAGAAAGTGTAGCATTATCTTAATCTTGCAGCGAAAGCTCTCTTAGGAGGGAGGTTAAACAGCGATGGCGAAGATTATCGGAATTGACCTCGGTACCACGAACTCGGTCGTGGCGGTCATGCAGGGGGGTGAGCCGGTTGTGGTCCCCAATCAAGAAGGCAGTCGGCTGACACCCTCGGTGGTGGGGTTCGCGAAGTCCGGCGAGCGCCTGGTGGGCCAGGTGGCCAAGCGCCAGGCGATCACCAACCCGGAGAACACCGTCTACTCCATCAAGCGGTTCGTGGGCCGACGCCACGAAGAGGTATCGGAGGAGATCAAGCAGGTGCCCTATAGAGTGGTCCGGGCGCCCAACGCCGATGCGCGGGTCGAGGTGATGGGCAAGCAGTACTCGCCGCCGGAAGTCTCCGCCATGATTCTGCAGAAACTGAAGGCGGCGGCGGAAGACTACCTGGGCGAGAAGGTGGAGAAGGCGGTCATTACCACGCCGGCCTACTTCAACGACAGCCAGCGCCAGGGCACCAAGGACGCGGGCGAGATTGCCGGGCTGGAAGTGGTGCGCATCATCAACGAGCCGACGGCGGCGGCGCTGGCCTACGGGCTGGACAAGAAGAAGGACGAGGTGATTGCCGTCTACGACTTCGGCGGGGGCACCTTCGACATCTCGATTCTGGAGGTGGGCGAAGGGGTGGTGGAGGTCAAGGCCACCAGCGGCGACACCCACCTGGGCGGGGACGACATTGACCAGCGCGTCATCAACTGGATCATCGAGGAGTTCCGCCGCGACCAGGGCATCGACCTCTCCAAAGACCGCATGGCGCTGCAACGGCTGAAGGAAGCGGCTGAGAAGGCCAAGATCGAGCTGTCGCAGTTGATGGAGACGGAAATCAATCTCCCCTTCATCACTGCCGACCAGACCGGGCCCAAGCACCTGCAACTGAAGCTGACGCGGGCCAAGCTCGAGCAGTTGATGGAAGACCTCATCCAGCGGACGCTCGGCCCCTGCCGGCAGGCGTTGACCGACGCCGGGCTGAAGCCGGAGCAGATCAACGAAGTGGTGCTGGTGGGCGGTTCGACCCGCATCCCCCGCGTACAAGACGTGGTGCGCGAGGTGTTCGGCAAGGAGCCGCACAAGGGGGTGAACCCCGACGAAGTGGTGGCGGTGGGCGCGGCCATCCAGGGCGGGGTGCTGGGCGGCGAAGTGAAGGACGTGCTGCTGCTCGACGTCACCCCGCTCTCGCTCGGCGTCGAGACGCTGGGCGGCGTGATGACCGCGCTCATCCCGCGCAACACCACCATCCCTACCCGCAAGGGCGAGACCTTCTCCACCGCCGCCGACAACCAGACCACGGTGGAAATCCACGTCCTGCAGGGCGAGCGCTCGATGGCACGCGACAACCGCACCCTGGGCAAGTTCCATCTGCTGGGGATTCCCCCCGCGCCCCGCGGCGTGCCGCAGATTGAAGTCACCTTCGACATCGACGCCAACGGCATCCTGAACGTTTCGGCGCGCGACCTGGCCACCAACCGCGAGCAGAAGATCACCATCACCGCCTCCAGCGGCCTCTCCAAGGAGGAGGTGGAGCGGATGGGCCAGGAAGCCGAGAGGCACGCCGAGGAAGACCGCCGGCGTCTGGCCGAGGTGGAAGCGCGCAACCGCCTCGACAACCTCATCTACGCCACCGACAAGCTCCTGCGGGAGAACCGCGACAAGATCCCGGAATCGGAGGCCAAGCCCGTGGAAGCCGCGCTCGAAGACGCTCGCAAGGCGTTGAACGAAGGCGGGCTCGACCGGATGAACGCCGCCTTCGACAGCCTGAGCCGCGCCAGCCATCAGCTGGCTCAGGTGATGTACCAGCAGGCGTCGGCGGGCACGGCCGGCAAGGGTCAGCCCGCGGCCGGTGGCGCCGAACAGCCGAAGGGCAAGGAAGCCGAGGTCATCGACGCCGAGTACGTCGACGTCGACGACAAGAAGGTGAACTAAAGTCCCGGGAGCGCTACCCCGATGACGGGAGACGAAGAACGCAACCACGCGCCGGAGCAATGGGAGGAGGCTCCGCTCAGCTCGCGCATCCAGCGGACCGGCCCGCCGGTGAAGATTCGTTTGCTCGGGGACGGCGGCGCCATCTACCAGGCCCCCCTGAACGCCGGGCCCAACCGGCTGTGGCGCAGCCTGTTTCTGGAGCAGACGGAGTACAAGTTGGATTTCGTCCCTTCGCTGGTGCGCTTCACCTACCAGCCGCCCGCGGTCAACTTCGAAGCCCAGGAGTGGCAGTTCAAGGACCGGCTGCGCCTGATTGACGCCTGGCTTGAGGCCACCAACCGCCGCTGCGCGCGCCCTCCCAGCCGCGGCCCGGGCGGTCCCCTCGATACCGAATCGCGCGAGCCCGGCCGACCGGCGGACCCGGAATAGAGATGCCGACGACGGCGACGAAGACTGACTACTACGAGGTGCTGGGGGTCAAGCGCGGTGCCTCGCCCCAGGAGCTCCGCAAGGCCTACCGGCGGCTGGCGCGCAAGTGCCACCCCGACGTCAACCCGGGCGACAAATCGGCCGAGGAGCGCTTCAAGCAGATTCAGGAAGCCTACGAAGTCCTGAGCGACCCCAACAAACGGAAGCTCTACGACCAATACGGCTTCTACTCCGAGCAGTTCAAGCCCGGGCAGGGGCCGGCGGGGGCAGGCGGCTTCGGGTTCGACTTCAGCGGGTTCGACTTCTCGGAGTTCGGCGGCGGGCGCAGCACGAGCTTCCGCGACATCTTTTCGGATTTCTTTTCTCGCTTCGCCGGGGGGCCGGCCGAACGCCCGACGGAGCCGCAACGGGGCAGCGACCTCGAGTATCAGGTCGAGATCAGCTTTTGGGACTCGATTCGCGGCACGGTGCGCAAGCTGGCGATTTCGCGCCTGGAGGCGTGCGCGGCGTGCCACGGCACTGGCGCGGTCGGCGGACCTTCGACCTGCAGCGCTTGCGGCGGGCGCGGCCAGGTGGTCCAAGCCGCCGGCACGATGCGCTTCAATATGACCTGCACGCGGTGCGGCGGCTCGGGGCGCGTGCGGACGATGTGCCGGCACTGCAACGGGGAAGGGTGCGTGCAGCGGGCGGAGACGATTGAGGTTCGGATTCCCGCCGGGGTCGCCGACGGCTCGCGGGTGCGGGTGGCGGGCAAGGGCAACGCCGGAGTGCAGGGCGGCGCGCCCGGCGACCTCTACATCATCACCCGCGTGCGCCCGCACGAGTTCTTCGAGCGCCGCGGCGACAACATCCACACCGTCGTGCCCGTCACGGTCAGCGAGGCGGCGCTGGGGGCAAAGATCGAAGTGCCGACGATTGACGGCCGCGCCTTGCTCAAGGTTCCCCCCGGGACGCAGTCGGGGCAGCGGTTCCGCCTGCGGGAGAAGGGGGCGCCGTCGCTGCGCACGGGACGGCGGGGCGACCACTATGTCGAAGTCCGCATCGTGCTTCCCGAGGTGATGGACGAGCGGCAGAAGCAGCTACTGCGGGATTTTTCCAAGCTGACGCGCGAAGACCCGCGGGCGAAGATTCACGCCGCAGCTTCGCGCGGAGGGTAGGCGGATGCCACGCCGAGCCAAGAAAGGCACCACGCCCAAGAGACGGCGGATGCGCGTGGGCTACATGATCAGTGCCGTGGCGGAGAAGTACAGCCTCCATCCGCAGACGCTGCGGCTCTACGAGCGGGAAGGGTTGCTCAAGCCGTCGCGCTCGGAGGGGAACACGCGGCTCTACACCCAGGAAGACCTGGCGCGGCTGGAAGTGATTCTGAGCCTGACGCGCGAGCTGGGGGTGAACCTGGCGGGGGTCGAGGTCGTGCTCAACATGCGGGCCAAGATGGAGGAGTTGCGGGGCGAGGTGCAACGGTTTGTGGAGTTCGTGAACCAGGAGCTGGAGCGGATGCGCGACCGGGCGATGCAGGAGCGCTTCCGCACGGCGCTGGTGCGCGTCGGCCCGCGCGTCGGCCGCGAAGCGCGGCAGCCGGAGAGCGAAGCGGCCGAGGTGAAGGCGTCCTAATTGAAACCACAGATGCACGCAGATGAACACAGATAAGAGACAAATCACGACAGAGCGCAGCCTCGGGACGCCAGAATGGCTGAAAAGCAGATTCCTCGCCGCCAGGGCAGGCAAGGGCTCGGAATGACAGGTTGCGGTGTTTTAAAGCACGCCTGTAGGGGGCGCGAGGAGAAGGCTGGACGTGTCGGCGCGGGTTTTTTATAATTGGGATTGCGTGGCATTCGTCCTAGTGGGGATTCCATTCGCATCGAGCGCGCGCTGCGCCAAGAATTCTTAGTCATGAGGGGAGGTCGAGATGAAAATCACCATCAGCGTCATCAAGGCCGACGTAGGGTCGATTGGCGGCCACATGGTGCCCTCGCGCCGCCTGATTGAGGCGGTCGAAGAGCTGGTAACCCAGAAGGGCGCCGGGCTGCTGATTGACCACTTCATCAGCCACACCGGCGACGACGTCGCCATCCTGATGACCCACACGCGCGGCCTGGGCGACTCGAGAGTCCACAAGCTGGCCTGGGACGCCTTTCTGGCCGGGACCGAAGAAGCCAAGCTGCAGGGCCTCTACGGCGCCGGCCAGGACTTGCTGAAGGACGCCTTCAGCGGCAACGTGCGCGGCATGGGGCCGGAGGTGGCGGAGCTGGAGACAGAGGAGCGGCCGAACGAGCCCTTTCTCTTCTTCGCCGCCGACAAGACCGACCCGGGGGCCTTCAACCTGCCGCTTTATTTGGCCTTCGCCGACGTGATGAACACGCCGGGGCTGATCCTTTCGCCCAAGATGTCCAAGGGCTTCAAGTTCGTCATCATGGACGTGAA
>JACPRL010000189.1 GCA_016189965.1 Acidobacteriota bacterium
CCTTTCATCCCCACCACGTGCTGGATGGCGCCGGAGATGCCCAGCGCCAGGTAGAGCTTGGGGGCGACCGTCTGGCCGGAGCTGCCGATCTGGCGCTCCATGGGCAGCCAGCCTTCATCGCAGATGGGGCGGGAAGCGGCCAGCTCGGCGCCCAGCAGGCTGGCGAGCTTCTTTGCCATCTCGAGGTTTTCGGGCGCCTTGATGCCGCGGCCGACGGCGACGATGTGCTCGGCCTGGCTGAGGTCAACCGCCTGCTTGGCTTCGCGGAAGGGCTCTTCGGGCTGCGAGCGGAGCTGCTCGGCGCTCAGCTTGACCTCGGCTTTCTTCACTTCCACTTTGGCGCCGCCGGTTTTGACGGCGTCGGCGCGGAAGGCGCCGGCCTGAAAGCTGATGAAGTGCGGCGGAGGGCCTTGCGGCAGCACGTCGGCGTTGGTTTTGCCCTGGAACATCTGGCGGATGAAGACGGTCTGGCCGGCGTCGCGGCGCAGGCCGATGCAGTCGCTGAGTAGGCTGCGCTGGAGGCTGGCGGCGAGTTTGGGGGCGAAGTCGCGCACCTGGTAGGTGTGGGGGAAGAGGACGAGGGTGGGCTGGAGCTGTTCGATGAAGGGGCGGAGGGCGGAAACGTAGCCGTCGGGGGTGTAGGGTTCGAGCAGGGCGTGCTCGAGGAGCCAGAACTCATCGAGCTTCTTCGAGGTGAATTCGTCGGCGAGCCTGCTGAGGTTGGCGCCGGGGAGCGCGGCTGCGAGGCGCGCGCCCGCGGCCTCGGCGAGCTGTTGGCCAGCGAAGAGGGTTTCCAGGCTCAGCCGGTTCAGCTTCCCCTGGCGCTGCTCGGCGATGACCAGAACGGTATCCGGCACAACGTCTCTCCTTCACTCCGCGAAGAAACCAACCGCCCTGTCATCCCGAGCGGAGCCCGAGCCCGTTAGGGGTCGGGCGAAGTCGAGGGATCTGCTTTTTCCTGGTTTCACCAGGTTGTTGTGTGCGTTAGCCATGAATCAGAGCACGCGGGCTTCGTGCTTGAGCTTTTCGAGCAGCTTGGCGGCCACCTCTTTGGGGGCGCCGTCGAGAAACTCTGTTTTCTTGGTTTTTTGGGGCACGTAGATTTTCTGCGCCTGCAGGGTGGCGGCGGGCGCGTCCTTCAGCGCCTCAGCGCGGGCGATGGCGCGAATCTCCTTCTTCTTCGCCGCCATGATGCCTTTGAGCGAGGCGTAGCGCGGCTTGTTGATGCCGGACTGGATGGTGAGCACGGCGGGCAGCGGCAGGGTGATCCATTGGAACCAGCCGCCCTCGAGCTCGCGCTTGACCCTCAGCTTTCCCTCCGCCACCTGGATTTCCATGATGATGGTGGCGTGGGGCAGGCCGAGCCGCTCGGCCAGGATGACGCCGGTCTGCCCGTAGCCGTGGTCGTCGGACTGGAGGCCGGTGAGGATGAGGTCGAATTTTTCTTCGCGGACGGCGCCGGCGAGGGCGGCGGCCATCTGCAGCGGGTCAAGCTGGAAGAACTGGTCGTCCTGGATGTGGAGGGCGCGCTCGGCGCCCTTGGCCAGGCCTTCCTTGATGACCTGGCGGACGCGTTCGGGGCCGAGGGAGACGACGACCACTTCGCCGCCATGCTTCTCTTTGAGTTGCAGGGCGGCTTCGAGGGCGTAGTTATCGGGCTCGCAGGTTTCGTAGCTGATGTCGCCCTCGCGCACCCAGGTGCCGGCGTCGTTGATGCGCAAAGGCGCATCCTTGGCGGGGACCTGCTTCATGCAGACGGCGATTTTCATCTCGCTTGTTTCTCTGCGCTTCCTCTGCGGTCTCGGCGTCTCAGCGGTTCAAGTCTTTTACCGCAGAGGCGCAGAGGACACACAGATAAATCTATTTGCCCTCCCAGCTTTTGAAGAGCAGGGCGGCGTTGGTGCCGCCGAAGCCGAAGGAGTTGGAGAGGGCGTAGCGGAGCTCGGCTTTGCGGGCCTGGTTGGGGCCGTAGTCGAGGTCGCAGTCGGGGTCGGGTTTTTCGTAGTTGATGGTGGGGGGCAGGAGCTGGTCGCGCAGGGCAAGCAGCGTGAAGCCGTCTTCGAGGCCCCCGGCGCCGCCCAGCAGGTGCCCGGTCATGGACTTGGTCGAACTGACGGCGACCGAGCCGGCGCAGGCGCCCCAGAGGCGCTTGATGGCGATGGTTTCAATCTTGTCGCCGATGGGCGTCGAGGTGCCGTGAGCGTTGACGTAGCCCACCTCTTCCGGCTTGACCCCGGCGTCTTCGAGGGTGGCTTTCATAACCCGGTAGGCGCCCTCGCCTTCCTCGGCGGGCTGGGTGATATGGAAGGCGTCGCCGCTCATGCCGTAGCCGACGAGTTCAGCCAGGATGGGGGCGTTGCGGTGCTGGGCGAGTTCGAGGGCTTCGAGGATGAGCATGCCGGCGCCTTCGCCGATGACGAAGCCGTCGCGGTCGGCGTCGAAGGGGCGGCTGGCGCGCTGCGGCGCGTCGTTGCGGGTGGAAAGCGCGCGCATAGCGCAGAAGCCGCCGACGCCCATGGGCGTGATGGCGGCCTCGGTGCCACCGCAGATCATCACGTCGGCGTCGCCGCGCTGGATGATCTTGAAGCTGTCGCCGACAGAGTGGGCGCTGGCCGAGCAGGCGGTGGCCGTGGCCGAGTTGGGGCCTTTGGCGCCGGTGCGAATGGAGACCTGGCCGGCGGCCAGGTTGACGATGGCGGCGGGGATGAAGAAGGGGGAAATCTTGCGCACGCCGCCCTTGAGCAGCTCCGTGTGCTCGCGCTCGATGACATCGAAGCCGCCGATGCCCGAGCCGATGTAGACACCGGCGCGGGGGGCAAGCTCGGGGGTGATCTTAAGGCCGGAGGACTTGACGGCGAACTCGGTGGCGGCCAGCGCGAACTGGATGAAGCGGCCCATTTTTTTCAGCTCTTTCTTCTCGACGAACTGGAGCGGGTCGAAGCCCTTGACCTCGCCGGCAAAGCGGCAGGGGTAGTCCGAAGCGTCAAAGCGGCTAATGGGGCCGATGCCGCTCTGGCCGGCGCACAGCGCTCGCCAGACCTCTTCGGTGCCGATGCCGACGCCGCAGAGCAGGCCGAGGCCGGTGACGACGACGCGGCGGCCTGTGGTGAGCGGAGCCGAACCATTCACGCTCCCACCTCGCCGCAGCAGCGGAGGCGCGGACTGAAAGAGGAACCCGACACGAGGGAAATCAGACTTTCTTCTTCTTTTCGATGTACTCGATGACGTCCTTGACGGTGGTGAGCTTTTCGGCTTCTTCGTCGGGGACTTCGATGCCAAAGGCCTCTTCGAGGGCCATGACGAGTTCGACCTGGTCGAGCGAGTCGGCGCCCAGGTCGTCGACGAAGGAGGCGGTGTCCGTGACCTCGGCCTCGTCCACGCCCAACTGCTCGACGATGATCTGCTTCACCTTGTCCCGCACCGCTGTGGTGGCCATTGCGCGTCTCCTCCTGCCAGGCTCAACTGCTCCCGGAACGATGACGACGGAAAGAGGGTATTCTAGTCGGCGCTCCCCCAAGGGTCAAGCGACGCTCAGCCTTGGAAAAGGAAGCCTACCCTTCCCCAGGTCTGCCACCAATTCGCTCTTCGTCTTTGGCGCTTGACACCGCAAGACACAGCAGGGACAATGGAGCAGGGCAATGAAAAAGAAGAAAACCAAAATCGCAAAGGCAGCCCGGAAGTTAGCGGGCATTGCCGAGGGAGTGCTTGCCAAACTGCCCCGCAAAGAGAGAGCGCGTCGCCTGGAGGCGTTCGAACAGGTCATTTGGGGTCGCGGTGAACGTCCTGCCATATCATCAGACAGCGAGCATACTCCGGCGTCCCGGGTTCTATCCCGAGCTCGCGAATAGCACGTTCGAAAACCTTCCGGTCTCTGTTCTCAATTGCCTCGCGGAAAGCGGCCAAGGTTCTTCCTCGTTCTTGCTTCGTCAGGCGTTTGCGTCGCACTCGGCGAGCTCCAATATTTCAATCAAACTCTACAAATCCGCAGCCACCACAGCGGGTGGCTAGGCGAGGTAGAGGCCGCCGTTGATGTCCAGCACGTGGCCGGTGATGTAGCTGGCTTCGTCGGAGGCGAGGAAGCAGATGGCGAAGGCGACCTCGCGGTCGGTGCCCATCCGCCCCAGCGGGATGCGGTCAATCATGGCCTGCTTGGCCTTTTCGGGCAGCGGGTCGGTCATCGGGGAAATGATGAAGCCGGGGGCGACAGCGTTGACGGTGATGTTGCGCGAGGCGAGCTCGACCGCCAGCGCCTTGGTCAGCCCGATCAGCCCGGCCTTCGAGGCGATGTAGTTCACCTGGCCGGGATTGCCCATCTGGGCGACCACCGAAGTCACGTTGATGATGCGCCCGTAGCGCTGGCGGAGCATCCCGGGCATCACCTGCTGGGCGCAGAGGTGCGCGCCGGTGAGGTTGGCGGCGAGGACGGCGTCCCAGTCTTCGCGCTTCATCCGCAGCGCAAGCTGGTCGCGGGTGAGACCGGCGTTGTTGACCAGGATGTCAATGCGGCCGAAATGCGCGAGCGCGCGGGCGAACCCGGCCTTGACCTGCTCTTCGCTGGCCACGTCCATCGGGATGGCGAGCGCCTCGGCGCCTTTCTGCTTGAGTTCAGCTTCGAGCGCCGAGAGTTTCTCGGCGTTGCGGGCGCAGAGCGCCACCCGCGCGCTGCGTTCGGCGAGCATCTCGGCCGTCGCCCGCCCGATCCCCTGCGAAGCCCCGGTTACAACCGCTACTCGGTCTTTGAGCGTCACGAGGCCTCCGTCTGCACGGTCAAAGAGTAGCAGAGTCTAAGAGTGAAAGAGTGAAAGAGTCAAAGACACTCCGTAACTCTTTAACTCTGTCACTCTGTCACTTCCTTTAGTGCGGCCAGGGTTTTCTCCAGGCTGGCGGGGTCTTCGACGTTGAGGGTGGTGCGGGAGCGGTCGATCTGGCGCAGCAGCCCGGAGAGGACCTTGCCGGGGCCGACTTCAATGAAGGTGTCGCAGCCGAGGGCGATGAGCTTGCGCATGGATTCTTCCCAGCGCACGGGGGCGGGCACCTGGCGCAGCAGGGCGTCGCGGGCTTCGGCGGCGGTGCGCACCAGGTCGGCGTCCACGTTGCTGACCAGCGGAATGCGAAGGTCGTGGAAGCGGATGCGCTCGAAAGCCTGCGCCAGCGGGGCGACGGCGGGTTCGAGCAGCGAGCAGTGGAAGGGGGCGCTGACGGGGAGCTGAAGGGCGCGCTTGGCCCCGGCGGCGCGGGCGGCTTCCATGGCGCGCTCGACCGCGGCGGCGTGCCCGGCGAGGACAATCTGCTCGGGCGAGTTCAAATTGGCGGGGGCGACGACTTCGCCCTCCGCGACCTGCTGGCAAATCTCATTGAGCTTGGCAGCGGGCAGGCCGAGGATGGCCGCCATGGCGCCCTGGCCGGCGGGGACGGCTGCCTGCATCGCTTCGCCCCGCCGTCGGACGGTGACGACAGCGTCGGCGAGCGAAAGGCAGCCGGCAGCCACCAGGGCGGAGTATTCGCCCAGGCTGTGGCCGGCGACGTAGTCGGGCCGCACACCTTTCTCCTCCAGCACGCGCCAGGCGGCGACCGAGCAGGCCAGCACGGCAGGCTGAGTGTTGGCGGTGAGCTTCAGCTCTTCTTCCGGGCCTTCAAAGCAGAGGCGGGAGAGGGGAAAGCCCAGGGCGCGGTCGGCTTCGTCGAAGACAGCGCGCGCGGCGGGGAACGTTTGCGCCAGCTCGCGCCCCATGCCGGCATACTGTGAGCCCTGACCCGGAAAAATGAACGCTAGTTTGGGCATGATGGGGAGATAGAGTATCAAAGTTGCGGGGAGACAGAGTTACGGAGTCGAAAAGTCAAAGGTCGAAAGTCAAAACGTCGAAAAGCACTCAACGAGCGGAGACGACAGCTAGCTCGCGCTCGATTTTTTCGTTGATGCGGTGCTCGGCGAAGCCGACGGCAATGCGGATGGCGTTCTTGATGGCGTTGGCGTTGGAGCGGCCGTGGCAGATGATGCAGGCGCCGCGCACGCCGAGCAGGGGTGCGCCGCCATACTCGGAGTAGTCCACGCGCTTCTTGAACTCTTCAAAGGCCTGGCGGGAGAGCACGGCGCCGAGCTGGGCAGCGGGCTTGCCAGCGAACGCTTCTTTCAGCATGTGGAGGAGGGCGTCGGCGACTCCTTCGCTGATTTTCAGCGCCACGTTGCCGATGAAGCCGTCGCAGACGATGACGTCGACGTCGCCGCTGAAGACGTCGTGGCCTTCGACGTTGCCCACGAAATCGAAGCTGAGCGGGGTGTCGCGCAGGCGCCGGTGGGTTTCGCGGATGACCTCGTTGCCCTTGAAGGCCTCCTCGCCGATGGAGAGCAGGCCGACGCGGGGGCGGGCGGCGCCGAAGGTGACGCGGTAGTAGACCTCGCCCATGATGGCGAACTGGAGGAGCTGGTGGGGCTTGCAGTCGACGTTGGCGCCCACGTCCACCAGCACGGCCGGCGTGCCGCGCTTGGTGGGGAAGACCGAAGCCAGCGCGGGGCGGTCGACGCCGGGCAGCGCGCCCCACTCCATCTTGGCTGCAGCCATGGCGGCGCCGGTGTTGCCCGCGGTGACGAAGCCGTGGGCGCGGCCTTCGCGCACCAGCGTGGCGGCGACGCGGACGGAAGCCTCCGGCTTGCGCCGCAGCGCCTTGACCGGGCTTTCGTCCATGGCGATGACGTCCCGAGCGGGGACGACTTCGAGCTTGAGGCCGCGGGTGGAGTGTTTTTTCAGGTGGCGCTGGAGCGCGTCGGGCTGGCCGACGAGCAGGAGTCGGGCGCCGGCTTCGCGGGCGGCGAGCACAGCGCCTTCGACCTCCACCGCGGGGGCGTGGTCGCCCCCCATGGCGTCAACGGCGATGGTGGTCATCGAGTGCCGTTCCAACTTTTCTCGCCTAATCCCTGTCGGTAGGATTACGAATCGGCTTCTTCTCGCTCACCGGAGGTGCTCCAATTCGTTGGAACGGCACGAGCGGGCGCCGGCTCCGCCGCGCTACTCGGTTTCCACCGCCACCACCGGGCGACCTTGGTAGTAGCCGCAGTGCGGGCAGGCGCGGTGGGGCAGCTTGGGCTCGTGGCAGTTGGGGCACTCGCCGAGCTGGCGCGGCGTGAGCACGTCGTGGGTGCGCCGCTTGTTCTTGCGCGACTTCGAGTGGCGTCGTTTCGGGTTGGGCATGAAACCTCTCCTCGATGAATCTTGGGGCTAAAGCCCCGAAATTATCAGCACTAGTTTTCGGCGGGCTTGAAAGCCCGCCCCCAGGGGCATTCTTGCGGGCACGGCTTCCTTGTCCCGAGTCCGGCGCAGCGGGACGAGGGAAGCCGCGCCAATCAAACCGCCTTATTCTCCCTGTTTCTTCCGCTCCGCCAACTTGGCCAGCGGGGCGAGCCGCGGGTCAACTGCGCGCGGGCCGCAGCGGCAGCGCTCGCGATTCAGGTTGGCGCCGCAGCGCGGACAGAGCCCGCGGCAGTCCGGGTTGCAGAGCACCTTCATCGGCACGGACAAGTTCACCTGCTCGGCCAGCACGTCGGCCAGGAAGAGCCCCTGGCCGGTGTAGAAGCCGACATCGGTGTCCTGCGGCGCCAGTGAGAGCTCCTCGTCCCGGGTGATGCTCTTGACCGGGCGGTAGAGGAGGTCGAAGCTGGCCGCCGCTTCGTGGAGCACGGGCTCGAGGCAGCGCGCGCAGAGGAGCTCCAGGCGCGTCGCCAGCCGGCCGACCACGTGGATCTCCGTGCCCGCGAGTTCGGCCGAGCCCGCGGCGGTGAGCGGGGCGGCCTGGCGGAACTCCCGGGTGCGGAAGTCGATGCTGCCCGGGGGGAAGACCTCCTCGAAGTCGAGCTTGCCTCGCTCCAGCTCCTTGATGCCGATGAACATGCTGTCGTCGCCTGCTGTCGGGCTCGCCGGAGCAAGCAACTGATTGATTATCGGGGGCGGGTGCGGGAAAAGTCAACCCGCCGACACGGGCGGGGAACTACAGCCGCCCTTTGCGCTTGAGGTCGGCCACGACGCGCTCGAAGGGGATGCTCGGTTCGCGGAGTCGGCGACGGGCGATGGCGAGGTCAATCTCGTCCTCTCGGAGGGACTCGCGGACGGCCTCATTGACCAGGTGGGAAATGGACTGATCGTTCGTGGCCGCCTTGACCTTCAAGGCGCGGTGGAGCCGGTCCTCAAGGTAGACGGTAATGGGCCTCATGTGCACCACACGGCCATCTTAGCATGAGCGGGGACACCCGCAGAGGGTTTCCCCGCACCTCTTCCGCGGGTGCGCTGCGCGCGGCTTTTTCTCGGCACGGCTGAAGCCGTGCCCTTCCATCTCCGTGCTTTCGTGACTTTGTGGCATTAGCTTCGAGGAGCCTTGAGCGCGGTCGCGCCCACGGCCTCGGCGTGGACTCGAAAAATGTAGGTATCGGTCAAGCCGGCGATGTAGTCGCCCTTCGAGTACCTCAGGGTGATTACGGTGCCTTCGCGGCGATCGAGCCAATCTCCTCTGAATGCACCCTAAAGATGTAGGTGTCTGTCATTCCCGCAATGTAAGCACAGGCCACGCGGGCGACGGGGACGGCTTTGGTCTGCTCGAAGTACTGCCGGGGCAGGCGCTCGGGCTGGGCGACGTAGAGCTCGAACAATTCTTCAATTACCTTCACGGCGCGCTGGCGATCTTCGAGGATTTGCGGGTGGTTGTAGAGGCGGCGGTGGAGGAACTGCTTGAGTTGGCGGTTCTGCTCGGCGCCGGCGGGGCTGAAGTCCACCAGCCGCCGCGGGTGCCTCCGCACGGCTTCGACGGAGTCAATCCGGTTTTCCTCCAGCGCGCGGCGCGTGTGGTCAAGCAGGTCAGTGGTGAGGCGGTCGATGAGGCGGCGGAGGACTTCGTTGAACTGGAGCTTAGGCGACGCGCGCGGGTGGAGCCGCTCGACCTCGACGGCCAGCTCGGCGTAGAGCGGCACGTCGGCCGCCATGGCCTCGCGCGTCAGCAAGCGCGCTTCGAAGCCGTCGTCGAGGTCGGCGGTGTTGTAAGCGATTTCGTCGGCGCGGTCGATGAGCTGGGCTTCGAGCGGCGGGCGCTCCTCCAGCCGGTAGTCGGCCAGCTCAGGGAACTCGGCCGCGCTGTAGTCCCGCGAGTGTTTGATGATGCCTTCGCGCACTTCGAAGGTCAGGTTGAGGCCGGGGAAGCCGGCGTAACGCTGCTCGAAGTGCTCGACGATGCGCAAGGCGTGCAGGTTGTGGTCGAAGCCGGCGCCGGCGCGCCGCATCAACTGGTCGAGCTTGTCTTCGCCGGCATGGCCGAAGGGCGGGTGGCCGATGTCGTGCACGAGCGCCAAGGCTTCGCAGAGGTCGGCGTTCAGGCCGAGCGCCCCGGCGACGGTGCGGGCAATCTGCGCCACCTCGAGCGTGTGGGTCAGCCGGTTGCGGAAGTGGTCGGAGTAGCGCCGGGTGAAAACCTGGGTCTTGGCCTCGAGGCGCCGGAAGGCGCGGGCGTGGATGATGCGGTCGCGGTCGCGCTGGTAGTCGTTGCGGTAGGGGTGGGCGGGCTCGGGATAGCGCCGCCCCGCGCTCTGCTTTACGTCGAACGCATAGGGCGCCAGCGCCACCGTCAACACCTCCGCGGCCTATCCTACTATGGGTATCCGGGCGGGGAAACCGCTACGGCTGCGCCGCTGCGGGGGCGGCGGGCAGGCGGTCGAGCCGCCGGCTGGCTTCCGCCGCCACGGCCGTGTCGGGGAGTTCCTGTTGCACCTGCAGGTAGAGTTGGCGCGCTTCGGCCGGGTTCGACTCCGCGACGAGGTTGGCCAGCTCGAGCAGGGCCAGCTCGCGCGGCACGGTGGCGGCGGGGTGGGCGGCGAGCTCGCGGTAGAGTTTCTCCGCTTCGGCGCGCCGGCCCATCGCCTGGTAGAAGCCCGCCAGATGGTAGCGGGCCATGGCGGCGACGTTGGGGTCGGCGGCCCGGCTGAGCTCTTCGAGCGCAGCCACGGCGGCCTCCCGCTCGCCCAACTGAAACTGGCAGAAGGCTTCATAGTGTTTGGCCATCAGCGCAGCACGCGTCCGCGGGTAGTCGCCGCGCACGCGGGCGAACTCCTCCCGCGCCGCCTCGTACTTGGCGCGCTCGCTCGAAAAGATTTTCTGTGTACTGCCCGGCAGGGGCGGCAGCCCGGCCTGCACCGGGGCTTCAAAGGTGAAGAGGGCTTCGACGAGGGCGGCCTCGCCGCGGCCCTCCTGCCGCTCCGAGTACCAGTAGAAGCCGCCCAGCGAGCCAGCCGCCGCCAGCACGCTGGCGCCGAGCAGCACCAACGTCCGCCAGTGGTCTTCCAGGTAGAGCAGGAACTCGTCGAAGGTGTCAATGAACTCGTCGTGCTTCAGTTCCTGCCGCTGAATCCGCGCCATGGTTGCTTGTGCCTTTTCGAGCCAGTGTTGAAATCATCGATGCTAGCAGTGCCTTGGTAGCGTGTCAAATCGCCCCTCCACCGAGCAGGGGAAGAACGAAACTCGAAAATCGAAAAGCGAAAATCGAAAAGCGAGAAGCGGTGGCCCCAGTAGGACAGACATTCCTGTCTGTCACGGGGGCGCAGCCCCCGCTGTCTGTCGCAGCGGTGGGAGAGTAAAGTTGGTTGCCGGCGGTGTCTGGGCCGGCAACCCGTCGAAAGCCCGCCCCCGGTGCCCGGTGCCTTCCCCCTGTTTTGTCCGCTCACGGCGTGTGCGGGGCCGCACACGGCGTGCGCGGGGGTATCTAGGAGGCGTCGCCGACCGCCCCGACAGGCCCGCTAGGGGGGCTGCGGGCGCCGGCGGGCCCGAGGCGGGCCGTGCTCGTCAAAGTAGATCAGGCCATGAGCCAGCCCCACCAACGCCGCCGCCTGCTCGTCCGGGTTCTCGACCTGCAGGATCCAGCGCAGCGGCGCTTCGAACTCCCCGCGCCGCCCCTGGCTTCTGGCAAGGGAGGAGAAGGCGTTGCGGCGCTCGTGCTCCGGACCGATTCTCTCTGCGACGCCCAGGGCTTGCTCGGTCTGGCCTGTCGGGCCCAGGTTGTCGACCACGATGCGGAGCGCCTGGGCTTTCATTCCCGGAGCCTCGACGCGCTCGGCGGCCTCGAGGGCTTCGGCGAATGCCTGATTCGCCTCCGCGTCGCGGCCGCGCCACCAGTACGCCGCCGCCATCCACGCCAGGCGGTGGGCGCGCGCGGGATGGTTGGGCGGGATGCGGTTGATGACCTCGCGGGCGGCGGCGAAGTCGCCGGCGTTGTGGTGAGCCTCGACGACGCTTTCGAGCGCCCAGGCGCGCGCGTCCTCTTCTTCCTTCGAGCGAGGCGCCTCCGCGGTGTCAATGATATTGGCGGCGTCAGCGGGATTGCCGGCCTCGGCCTGCTCGGCGGCGCGGGCGGCGCGCGGCTCCCAGTGGTGCTGGGGCTCTTCGATGGCACCCTCGGTCACGTAGGATTCTCCCTCCCGCCCCAGCCGGGTTTGCAGCGCCGCCAGGCGGGCCCGAAGGCGGTCTCTGGAGTCCGCGCTCTCGACTTGCTCAATGGCGGCCTGCGCCGAGGCCAGAGTGTGCTGCAAGCCGATTTCTTGGCCGGCCCACTTCTGCATCCGGGCGACAGAGAGGAGTTGCCAGGCCCGCCCCTCGGTGCGCTCCATCTGCCGCGCCGCCTCGGCGGCCTGCGCCAGGGTGTTTTCGGCGGCGGCCCAGTTTCCGCGCTTCGCCAGCGCGAGCCCCACAAGCAGCATCGAGTCGGAGCGCGCCTGGGGGTCTTCGATGTCCGCCAGGGTGGCGAGCGCTTCGTTGAGCTGCCCGGTTTCGAGCTGCTTCAGCGCCACCCAGCCGAGCGCCCAGCCGCGCTGGCTCGGCCTCTGGATTTCCTCGGCGGTTTGGCGGGCGGCGAGGAAGTCGCCCGCGTCCGCCTGGCGGCGGGCCAGATTCCAGAGGGCGAAGTCGCGGGACGAAGGCTCGCCGATTGCCTCAACCTTCTGCCGCGCTTCGTCCACATTCCCCAGCCGGGCGTACAGGCTGGTGAACGACTGCTGGAGGGAATCCCTCGTCTGTCCTTCTTCGATCTGCGCCAGGGCGGTCTCGAGATGGCCGAGGAGGATTTCGAGTTGCGCGCGCGTCTGGGGACCGAGCGGGCGGCCGCTCTGCGCGCTGCAGAGCAGCAGAGCCACAAAGGCGAGGACTGCCGCCCCTGCCGCTGATGTTTTTCTCCTGCCGGGCACTGCGGCCTCCGCCGGTGGACACCTCGCCGCCATTATACGCCGGTGCGGCGACCTCCTCCGGCGTCGCGGCTTGACTTTGCGGGACGCGAACCGCAGAATGGCGCCCCGCAGCGAAGCAGCCCCCGCCGTAACTTCAGAGGTTCTCAGAGCGTAGAATAGTTGAAGGGAGCGACTCGGCGCGGCCGAGCGGCGAAGCTGGTGTATACTTGAATGTTTCGCTTCTCGTCTAATCATTGACTGTGATGAGTGTCACTCCAATGCGAGGCTCGCAACGGCTGTTGCTCGTGGGCACGCTGTGGCTCACGGCCAGCAGCGCCTGGGGCCAGGCGCCTCCGGGCGGGATGGGCCCGGCGCCCGTTCGGTACACCGAAGCCCGCGAGCACGCGGTCCGCCGCGCGGTGCAACTGCCCGGCACGGTGGGGTCGCGCGTGGTGAGTATCGTGGCGAGCGAAGTGGAAGGGCTGGTGGTGGACTACCCCGTGCGCGAGGGCGACCGGGTCGAGGAGGGCCAGCCGCTGGCGCGGCTGCGCACCACGGCGCTCGAGCTGCGCCGCGACGCCTCCCGCGCCCAGCTCCGCGAAGCCGAAGCGCGCCTCAAGCTGGCCGAGCGCAACCTGGAGCGCGCCCGGGAGCTCTTCGACGCCAAGGTCATCTCCCAGCAGCAGCTCGACGATGCCTTCTACGAATTCACCGCCTGGCAAAGCCGGGTCGAGCAGCTCACCGCCGAAATCGCTCAGATCAACCACGACATCGAGCGCGGCACCATTCGCGCCCCCTTCGCCGGCGCCATCGTCCGCGAGCGCACCCAGGTGGGCGAGTGGTTGGACAAGGGTGACCCGGTGGTCGAGATGATGTCGCTCGACGCCTTTGAAGTGCGCGTGGAGGTGCCGGAGCGTTACTTTGCCGACCTGCGGGTCGGGGCGCGCGCCGCGGTGAGCTTCGAGGCGCTCCCCGGCGTGGAAATCAGCGGACTCATCAGCGCCGTCATCCCCCGCGCCGACCAGCAGGCGCGCACCTTCCCGGTCAAGGTGCGCTTCTCCAGCCCGAGTAGGCACATCGGCATGGGCATGCTGGCCCAGGTCTCGTTTCCCGCCGGCGAACCTTACCGGGCGACGCTGGTCCCCAAAGATGCCGTGGTGAGCCAGGGCAGGCAGAAGGTCGTTTACCTCTTGAACGGCGACAACACTGTTAGCTCCGTCTCTGTGGAAACCGGTGCCGGCGTCGGCGGCTGGGTGGAAGTGCGCGGGGCGCTGCGAGCCGGCCAAAAAGTCATCACCCGCGGCAATGAGCGCCTGCGGCCCGGACAGACCGTGGCGGGCCAGCCGCTGGAGTACGAGCTGCCGTGAAGATCATCCAGGACGCCATCCGCTATCCCGTCACCACCGCTGTCGGGGTCATCCTTCTAGTGATGTTCGGGATCATTGGCCTGACACGGCTGCCGGTGCAGCTCACGCCCAACGTGGAAGAGCCGGAAATCACCGTGAGCACGGTGTGGCCCGGCGCCAGCCCGCAGGAGATCGAGCGGGAGATTGTCAACGAGCAGGAAAAGCAACTGAAGTCGGTGGAGGGGCTGGTGAAGCTGGAGAGCTCGAGCTCCGACAGCGTGGGCACCATCACCTTGACCTTCCGGGTGGGCACCAACCTCGACAGCGCCCTGCTCAAAGTCTCCAACCGCCTGGACCAGGTGCCGTCCTACCCCGACGACGTGGAGAAACCGGTCATTCGCAGCGTGGACGTCAACGCCAACGCCATCGCCTGGTTCGTGCTCGCGCCCGCAGAGACCAACCCCTTCCAGGGCGACATCTCCACGCTCTACGACTTCGCCGACGATTTCATCAAGCCGGAGTTCGAGCGCGTTCCCGGTGTTGCTGCCTCCAGCATTTTTGGCGGGCGCGACCGGGAGATGCACGTCATCGTCAACCCCGCTCAACTGGCGGCCCGGAACGTAACCCTCAACCAGCTCGGCGCCGCCCTGGACCGGGAGAACCGCAACTACAGCGGGGGTGATTTCGACGAGGGTAAGCGCCGCTACGTCGTCCGCACCATAGGCGAGTACCAGTCCGCCCAGGAGATTGAGAACATCGTCATCGCCGTGCGCAACGGTGTCCCTCTTTACCTGCGGGACGTGGCGCGGGCCGAGCTGGGTTATCGCAAGCCGCGCGCCAAGGTCTTCCAGCGCGGCCGGCTGGTCTTGGCTCTGAATGCCGTCAAGGAGCCGGGCGAAAACGTGCTGGAAGTCATGGCCCAACTGCGGGAGGCGGTGGCGCGGGTCAACCGGGAGCTGCTGGCCCCACGCGGCTTGCAGCTCACGCAGGTTTACGACGAAACCGTCTACATCCGCAGCGCCATCGACCTGGTGGTGTCCGACATCTATGTGGGCGGCTTTCTGGCTGTTCTTTTCCTGCTGGCCTTTCTGCGCAGCCTGACTCCCACTTTCGTCATCACTCTCTGCATTCCCATCAGCATCATCGGCTGCTTCATCCTGATGGACGTCTTCGGCCGCACGCTGAACGTCATCAGCCTGGCCGGACTGGCCTTTGCCAGCGGGTTGGTGGTGGACAACTCCATCGTGGTATTGGAGAACATCTACCGCCACCGGCAGATGGGCAAGCCGCGCGGGGCGGCGGCTTACGAGGGCGCCCGCGAAGTCTGGGGCGCAATGCTGGCCAGCAGCCTGACCACGGTCGCCGTCTTCGTCCCCGTTCTCTTTGTCCAAGAGGAGGCCGGGCAGCTTTTCCGGGACATCGCCATCGCCGTCACCTTTCTGTCGGTCATCAGCCTGCTGGTGTCCTTCACCGTCATCCCCAGCCTCTCGGCCAAAATCTTGCGTGCGGCCGAGCATGCCCCCGACCGGCGCGGCCACCACAACCTCTGGGGCGTGGCGGCGTGGGGCCATCGCATCAGCCTGTGGCTGCGCGACTCCGTGTACTGGGTCTGTCTGAGCCGCCGGCGCGCCTTGGCGGTGGCCTTGAGCTTCACGTTGGCCTCGCTGGGAGTGAGTTACCTGCTCCTCCCCAAGGCCGAATACCTCCCCACCGGCAACAACAACTTCGTGTTTGGACTGATGCTGCCGCCGCCCGGTTTGAACCTCGACGAGGTCGCCTCCCTCCACCAGGCCTTCGATGAGCAACTGCAGCCGCTGTGGAACGTCAAGCCGGGCATGCCGGAGGCCGAGGTCACTCCCGGGGGCGGCGTCCAGAACTTCTTCTTTGTTGCCCTGAACAACTTTGCCTTCATGGGCGCACGCTCCAACGACCCGCAGCGCGTGCGCGAGCTCATCCCGGAAATCCAGGAAGCCAGCGCGAAAATCCCTGGTGCCATCGTGGTCGCGCAGCAGGCCAGCCTCTTCCAGCGCCGCCGCGGCGCCGGGCGCAACATTGATATCGAGCTCACCGGCCCGGAATTGGAACGGCTGGTGGAGTTGGGCGGCGAGGTGTTTGGGAAAGTGATCGAGGAGCTCCCGGGCGCGCAGGCCCGGCCCATCCCCAGCCTTGACCTGGACAATCCAGAAGTGCAGGTGAAGACGCACCGCCAGCGGGCGGCCGAGCTGGGGATCTCGAACCGCGACCTGGGCTTTACCGTCAACGCCTTGGTCGACGGCGCCAAGGCCAGCGAATACCTGCACGAAGGGAAAGAGATCGATCTGAAGGTTATGGCCGAGGAGGGCTTTGCTCACCGCACCCACCTGCTCGAGCAGATGCCGATTGCCACGCCGGACGGGCGGCTGGTGACCCTGGGGTCGGTGGCCGAGGTGTCCGTGGCCAACGGGCCGCAAACCATCAACCACAGCGAGCGCCAGCGGACCATCACCATCCAGGTCACTCCGGCCGAGCAGCTCCCGCTGGAATCGGCGATGGAGACCATCGAGACCAGAATCCTCGACCCCATGCGCCAAGAAGGCCGTCTGGGCGGGCTCTACCAGGTGCGCCTCTCCGGGACCGCCGACCGGCTCGCTCAAACCTACCGCTCTTTCCGTTTTAACTTCATCTTCGCCGCCCTGATCACCTACCTGTTGATGGCCGCTGTCTACCAGAGCTTCCTCTATCCCTTCGTGATCATGTTCAGCGTGCCGCTCGGCGCCGTGGGCGGTTTTATCGGCTTGTGGGTGGTGAACCACGCTCTCGCCTACCAGCCCTTGGACGTCGTGACCATGCTGGGCTTCATCATCCTCATCGGCACCGTCACCAACAACGCCATCCTGGTTGTCCATCAGTCGCTGGAGCACATGAGAGAGGACGGGATGGCGCCGCGCGAAGCCATCCGCGAGGCGACCGGGAACCGGCTCCGGCCGATCCTGATGACCGTCGGCACGGCGGTGTTCGGGATGCTGCCGCTGGTGCTGTTTCCCGGCGCTGGCTCGGAACTCTACCGCGGGTTGGGCGCCGTGCTCATCGGCGGGCTCCTGGTCTCCACGTTTTTCACCCTCTTTGTCGTGCCGGCTGTGTTCAGCTTGGCGCTGGCTGCGAAGGCGGCCCTGGCCGAGCGCTTCCACAACTGGCTGGGCCGTCCCGCCGAGCACGCCGCCGACGACGACTAGGCGGTCGCGCGCCTCGATTCCTTCTTGACAGCCGTTCTTCCCCGCCGTACCTTGCCAGACCAAGCAAGCCTGTCGCGGGGCGTGCTCGCTGCTCGGGCGGAGGGCGTTCGAGCCATGACGTGGGGAATCAAGGAGCGGGCGACCGGCGAAGTCCGCGTCCTAGAGCTGAGCGGCCGCATGATCCTGGGCGAGTCGAGCGAGGCGCTCGACGACGCCATCCAGACACTCATCGGCGCCGGCTGCCGCGCCCTGCTGGTCGACTGTGGCGGCCTGGCGCAGATTGACAGCCGCGGCCTGAAGGCTTTGGTGCGCGGCTTCACCTCCATGGAGAAGCGCGAGGGAGAGTTCAAGTTGATGAAGCTCCAGCCGCGCGTGCGCGAAGTCCTCGACGTCACCCGCCTGCTCACGGTCATCGAGGTCTACGAGGACGAAGAGAGCGCCCTGCGCAGCTTCCACTCCTAGGCCGGTCCGGGCCGCCGGCTCCCCCGCCGCGAGCGATCGTGGTAAGATGATGCAATCGGAGCGAATCCGCTTATGAGCGAGAGCCAAACCATCCCGGAAGCGGCCCTCGAGGTCATCGAAGCCGATGGCCGCCGCCGCACGCTGACCATCAGCGAGGTTCCTTTCCAGATCGGCCGCGGCGCCGAGAGCGGCAACCACGTGCAACTGGCCGACACTCGCATCTCCCGCCGCGCCGCCGCCATCCTCTTCGAGGACGGCGCCTTCCGCATCGAAGACCGCGGCCAGCGCCACGGCGTGGCGGTGAACGGCGAGAAGGTGGAAGCCCGCGTCCTGCGGGACGGCGACGTCATTACCTTCGGCGTGGCCGACACCGTGCAGATCATCTTCCGCACCGGCCAGGCACCGGAGGCGCTGCCGCAACTGCTGACCCGGCTCGAGCAGGCCTCCTCGATGGAGGCCGGCACGCGCGACATCCGGCAGTTGAGCCTGCTGCTCGAAGCCACCGCTCTGCTGCAATCGCATCTGCCCGTCGAAGAAGTGCTGGGGGCGATGGTCGACCGCGCCATCGCCATCACCGAGGCCGACACCGGCTTGCTGCTCGAATCCGACGGCAAAGGCGGCCTGCGACCGCTCGTGGCCCGCCAGCGCGGCGGCCTCTCGGCCGATCCCACGAGCCTCACCCCGAGCCAGACGGCGGTCGCGCAGGCTCTGCAGCGCCGGCGCAGCGTGGTGGAAGAGGACTTGGCGCGGGCCAGCGGCTTCCGCGACGCGCGCAGCGTGGTGGCGCAGCAGTTGCGCTCCGTTGTCGCCATCCCCTTGCTCTCCCTGCAGCAGGCCCACTCCACCGATTCCACCTTCTTGGCGCCGATGGGCGAGATGCTCGGCGTCCTCTATCTCCACAGCCGCCGCCCCGCCACCTTCTCCCGCCTCGAGCGCCAGATCCTCGACGC
>JACPRL010000190.1 GCA_016189965.1 Acidobacteriota bacterium
GCTCGACGTCGTGGCCAGCGCCATCCAGACGACCGTCTACGACCCCAGCTTCACCGGGCTCGACTGGGAGGCGCAGGTGGCCGAATGCCGCCAGCGCATCGAGCAGGCCAATTCGCCCGGCGAAATGCTCACCGCCGTCTTCTCCCTGGTCGAGCGCCTCAAGGACTCCCACACCGTCTTCGTTCCTCCCAGCCGCGCCGCCACGCCCACCTTCGGCTTCGAGGTCAAGGCCTTCGGCGACGAGGTGCGCGTCTACGATTTGAAGAAAGACGGCCCGGCCGCCAAAGCCGGCCTCCAGCTCGGCGACCGCATCCTCACCATCAACGGCTTCAACGCCAACCGCGACGTCATTGATCTGATGATGCTCTACTTCCGGCGCCTGCGGCCAGTCGCCGCCATGGAAATCACCTACTCCCGCTCCGGCCGGCCGCGCCGCAGGCTGGCCATCCAGGCCGAAATCAAGGAGAGGGCCATCGTCGAGGACCTTACCAAAGGGGAAACCATCTATCGCTTCATCCGCGAGTACGAATCGGAGGAACGGGAACCCTTCATCTACCGCAAGCCGGAGAAGGACGGCATCGGCTTCCTCGGCCTGCCGCACTTCGAGGCCAGCCCCGGCTTCCTCGCCGATCTGGTCAAGGACGTCCGAGACTCCCGCGCCTTGATCATTGACGTGCGCGGCAACCCCGGCGGCATCGTGGATGTCCTGGCCGCCTTCGTCGGTCACTTCGAGCCCGAAGGCACCCTGCTGGCCGAGTTAGTGGGGCAGAAGAAGACCGAGCCCATCCGCATCAAGCCCCGCAAGCCCAACCTGAATGTGCCGCTCTTCATCCTGGTCGATAGCCAGAGCGCCAGCGCCGCGGAAATGTTCGCCCGCTACTTCCAGCGCACCGGCCGCGGGGTCGTCATCGGCGACCGCACGTCCGGCCGCGTCACCGCCTCCCGCATCTTCCCGCACCAGGTCGGCACCGATGTCGTCGTCCCCTACTTGGTGCAGGTGGCGGTGGCGCGCGTGGTCTTCCCCGGCGGCGAAGAACTGGAAAAGCGCGGCATCACCCCCGACCACTTCTGCCTTCCCACCGAGGACGACCTGCGCGCCGAGCTCGACCCCTGCCACGCCCTCGCTTACCTCCTGGCCCGCCGCGCCCTCGGCCTCCCCGACGAAGAACCCCAAGAACCGGCCGAAGAGCCGAAAGAATCCAGTCAGTAGGACAGACATTCATGTCTGTCACGGGGGCGCCGCCCCCGGTTTGTAGTGGCGGTTCCCCGTGCCGGGTGCCACCCATCGTCAAGCTCAGGGCAGGCGGGGTTCAGCGCGAAAAAGAAACCACGCGTTCAGCCCAGCGGCTCCCGCCGCTGGGGCCCTCGCCTCAGCCTGTCCAGCCCAGTGGCTCCTGCCACTGGGCGCCACGGGCCGAAGCCCGTGGTCTGAACTAGCCCTCCTCTGTACCTCTGTGTCTCCGTGGCCTATCCGTGTTCATCTGTGGTTTCGATTCTCGCCTTGAGCGCCCGGAACGCCTCGCTGTCCACCACCGCCTCCGGCTTCGCCTTCATCCACGGGACTTCGAGCTTCAGCAGGTTGGCCCGATCGCCCGAGCGCGGATGCGAGGCAAACAGCAGTTCCAGCAGTCGCTTCCACGGGTCTTCGTTCGGATGGCGCCCTTCCCGCTCCAACGCGTCAAACCGCCGGAAGGCCTCGACCGCCGCCCGCGGCTCGTAGCCGGCGTGGTAGAGGTTCCAGATGCCGTACTTGTCCGCCCAGAGCTCATCGCCGCGCGCAATCCCAAAGAACAAATCCGCCGCCGCTTGAAAATCCTTCGTCCGGTTGAGCTGCGCGTGCAGCGCCACGTCTTTGGCGCGAATGTCTTCTTTGTCGCCTACCTTCGTCACGCCCAGGCCCCAGAACAGCCACCGCGAAAAAGTCTTCGCCCCCTGCCGCAGCGCCACGTGCCCGATTTCGTGCGCCACGATGCTCGCCAGCTCCGCTTCGTTCTGGCAGAAGCGAACGAGTCCGCGGCTCACGTAGATGCGCCCCCCAGGCAGGGCGAAGGCGCTCAGGCCCTCCGCGCGGATCAGAAAAAACTGGTAGCGCAGCCCCGGGCGCTTCGACTTCGCCGCCAACCGCTCCCCCAGCGCTTGCAGATAGGCGGTCGCCTCCGCGTCGTCCCCCACCTCGCGCTCCAGGTTCAACTCTTCCGCAAAAACTTCCCCCAGCCAGACCTCCTGCTGCTCGTTGAAAATGTTGTAGCCCGGCAACGGGGCGGGCGGCCACCACTCCTGCGCCGCCCCCGCCGCGCCCACCAGGCACACTACCCAAATCGCTAGGCGCACAAATCCGTACTTCACTCCGCTCTCCCCGCCGCTCCTTGCGCCAGTATTGATGGCTGCACCAACAATGTCCTGAACCTTGTCATTCCGAACCCTTGCCCGCCTTGGCGGTGAGGAATCTGCTTCTTCTCCAACCCGTTCCCCCAGACAAGCAGATTCCCCGCTCCGCTCGGAATGACAAAGCGCGACTTCTTCAGCATCCTGCTAGGAGATGAACGCGTTCAGTACCCGCGTGGCCTCCTGCAGAAACATCGCCATCTCTTTCGGCCTCACCTGCCGCCCGTGGCGGTAAATCGCCAGCCAGTTCGCCCCGCTCTCCACGCACCACCCCTTCTCCTGCTCGAAGAACGTCAACAGTCCCGGATGAAACACCAGCCGGATCCCCGCCTCGTCTTCCCCGCGCAGCAGGTAGCGGCGGGAAAACTCCGGGCTCGCCTCGAAGTCAATGTCCTTGTACCCGAAGGCCGCCCCGATGCGATCGAACACGTTCTCCGGCCGCAGCTCAAACGTCGGCAGCTTCTTCCGCGACTGCCGGAAGCAGGCCACCGTCTGCGTCACCGCGCTCTTCCCGCTCCCCACCCGGCAATCCACCACCACCGCCTCCGCCCTGCCCGCCGTCCCCCGCAGCAGGTTCGAGAGCGCCCCGCGCTCGAGCAGCGGCAGCCCCGACTTCATCTCCGGCTCCACGTTCTTGGCGTCCGCCTCGTAGGCGAAGCCCATCTCCAGCGCCGCCTGCTCCAGCTCCCGCCGCCGCTTCCGCTCCAGGTAAACCCCCAACCCTATCGCTACCGCCACCACCGCTACCCAGATGACCCACTCGTTCCCCTCCAGCCACTCCGGCACCGCCCCCACCGCCCAACTCATCGTCCCCTCCCACTTTGGTGTCATTCCGAGCCCTTGCCCGATGCAGGAAGTGGCGCTCCGCGCCACCCGAGCACCAGAAGGGAAACAAGCGGGGCCAAAGAAGATAGGCGCGTTCTCATCCCACAGCCTCCCCCGCCGGCCCCCCATTTTACGCCACGGACAACCCAGAAGTGTCATTCTGAGCGAAGCGAAGAATCCCTATGCGCCAACCATTTCGGTTTTCGTTTTTGGCTTCTCGGTTCCTACAGGTCACGGGCCACGGATCACGCCCCCTCGTCAGGGTGGGGTTTCTCGGAGCGAAGCGGAGATCCCGAGCTTGTCGAGGGGAACCCCGCCGATGGGGGCCAGCACGACCTAGCAGGGTTCCGTCAGCTTGCCGCCCTGGCCGCCGGCAGACCGGGTGGGCGGGCACGGCTCGCTACCCACTGAGATGGGTATAGCCCGCAGGCTCCCTTGGCCGCCTCGCAGGCCGGGCGGGTGGGTCGCTTTTCGTTTTTCGTTTCTCGGTTCTTACGGGTCGCGGGTCGCGAACCACGGGTCGCGGCCGTCACTGCTGCTGATTCGGGAGAAAGATTGACCTGCTGGTCCGGGAGGCCCGACGTGGTGCCGCCGGCTCTACTCCGCCGCTACGCTCGCCGCCAGCGTCGCTACCCGCTGGCCCAGCGTGTTGCTGAAGTACTCCAGGATGGCGGCCATCTCCAGCAAGGTGTCGCGGATGTCCCGCCCGCCGAACAGCCGCTTCAGCCGCACCCACAGCCGCAGCAACTGGAAGTCGAGCACCAGCAGCCGTTCGCGCCGCGAGTAGCGGCCCACGTGCAGCGTGGCGGCATTGCGCAGCAGGTAGGTCAACGCCTGGTAGTCGCGCTCCAGCTCTTCCAGCAGGCGCCCGTTGCTCTCGGCGGCCTCCGGCTCTTCGGTCAGCAGCCGCCGCACCCCCGGAAAGGCCAGTTGGTTCGCCTCGGCAATCGCGCGGCTATAGTCCTGCTCAAAGCCCTGCTGCAGAATGCCCCGGCACGCCGAGCGCAGCCAGAACACCAGCGACAGCGCCGAACTCACCAGAACGAATACGCTGATGAAGGTAGCGATGACCAACTCCTCCCTGCTTTCCGCCCTCTCTTGTCCATCCCGCAGAATCCTTGGCGGAAGGGTGTAGTCTACGCATTTCGCTTCACCGCCGCAATAGTCTCCTTGCACCCCCCACCCGGTACCTTCGTACCCCTGGTCTGGAGGCTGGAAGCTGGAAAAGGCCTTCCAGCCTCCCGCCTCAACTTTCCGCAAGCTATTGCCAAACTTCGTTCATGGGGTCAGGGCTTCTCGGAGCCCCGAAGCTTCAGGGCGGAGACCCTGTCGAAGACCCTGAGCGTAGCCGAAGGGAGCCTGTCGAAGGGAGCCCTGACATCAAGGAAGCACGAGAACCATGGGCTTCAGCCCCTGCGGCCTTGCTGGCCACAGGTGTTGGCGCCTAGCCTCCAGCCTCTAGAGTGCTGGTCGGTGGCGTCCCAATTTTCGCTTTTCACCCGTCACGGGCCGCGGTTGGCGGGCCACGGATCTTTGTCCGGGCGGGGTTTCTCGGAACGAAGCGGAGATCCCGAGCTTGTCGAGGGGAACCCCGCCGATAGGAGCCCTGAGAACGCCGAGGGATCCCGGCAGCAGGCCGCCCTGGCAGCCAGCAGACCGGGTGGGTGGGAACCGGTGGCTCTCGCTCCAGCCTCCAGCCTCCAGTCTCTAGTGCCGCGTTTCCGAAAAAGGTGGCACATGACCCTGAAATACGTCAGGGCACGGCTTCAGCCGTGCCGCAGAAGCCGCAAGAAAGACGGGCTTTAGCCCCTGAGGTCACGCCCACCACCCGACCACCCACTTCGCATGTTTCACCTATTTGCGTAACGCAGCACTAGCCCCCAGCCTCCAGATCACTTGATCTTTTCCCCCGATCTGTGGATCGATCCCACTGGAACCCAACGTGACCAAGAGCCCATCCGCTAAACCCCGGCGCTCGCCCGGCGCCGCCTCCACCGGCGCGCTGCCCGAGCCCGCCTTCCGCGACCCCAAACACGACATCACCCTCTATCACGGCGACTGCCTTGAGCTCCTCAGCGGCTTTCCCGCCGACAGCGTCGACCTCATCTTCGCCGACCCGCCCTACTTCCTCTCCAACGACGGCATCACCTGCCACGCCGGCCGCATGGTCAGCGTCAACAAGGGGGCCTGGGACCGCTCCCGCGGCCCCGACCTCAACCACGAATTCAACCGCGCCTGGCTCTTCCTCTGCCAGCGCCTGCTCAAGCCCAACGGCGCCCTCTGGGTCAGCGGCACCGCCCACGTCATCCACTCCGTCGGCTTCGCCATGCAGCAGCTCGGCATGAAGCTGCTGAACGACATCACCTGGGTCAAGCCCAACCCCCCGCCCAACCTCTCCTGCCGCTACTTCACCCACGCCACTGAAACCCTCATCTGGGCCGCCAAAGGGCCGAAGAGCAAGCACACCTTTCACTAC
>JACPRL010000192.1 GCA_016189965.1 Acidobacteriota bacterium
GAACGGGTGTTCGTCCTCGGGGTGTTCGGCGGCCGCGGAGTAGGCCTTGCGAACTCCTTCGCGGAGCTCTTCCGCTCTGCGCATAGCAGTGCATTTTACTCCTGCCGTGGTGTGGGCCGGTGGGCGGATTATCTCTTTGCTTCAAGCGCGAGGGTCTGATCCAGCGCGCGCGACAATAGCTGCTCGTTGCTGACAATTTCCTGTACGAGACCGATCGTCAGCGCCCGCTGGGCGTCGATCGGTTCGCCGATGTCCGCGCCGGCGGCGAAGGCTTTTTCGGAGCCATGGAGGACGGCGGCGCGGCAAGAGGGGTCGGCGAAGAACTCAAGAGAAAGCGGCATCGAGCTGGCGGAGCAGGGCAGTGCTTAGCCGTGGGTAGCTGTTTTCGCCGAGAAGCTCAACACAGACGATGCCTTTGTTGCGGGAGAGGCGAAGCAAAGGAGGCATAGGTGGCAGAAGAGGCAGAGGAAGCAGAGGAGAAGGCAGGAGAGCTGAGTTTCTGTTTTTTTCCTATGCTTCCTTTGCTTCCTATGCTTCTTTCCCTGCCGCGCGGCGGATGAAATCAATGATCTCCTGGGTGGTGGCACCGGGTTGGAACACCGCGGCCACGCCGGCTTGCTTCAGGGGTTCGATGTCGGCGTCGGGGATGATGCCTCCCACCACGACTTTCACCCGCTCGGCAATGCCTTTCTGCCGCAGCAGCTCGAGCAGCCGTGGCACGATGACCATGTGGGCGCCAGAGAGGATGGACAGGCCGACGACGTCGGCGTCCTCCTGGAGCGCCGCGGCGGCCACCTGCTCGGGCGTCTGGCGCAGGCCGGTGTAGATAACCTCCATGCCGGCGTCGCGCAGGGCGCGGGCGATGACCTTGGCACCGCGGTCGTGGCCGTCCAGCCCCGGCTTAGCAATCACCACCCGGATCTTCCGCTCACTCATCGCTGCGCCTTCTCTGCGCGCGAATCCTACTCCGTTGCCGTTGGCTCGTGCAAGCCTGCGAGGAAGGTGTCCAGGAGGGCGTTGAAGGCGGCGGGGTCGTCGGCAAAGACGGCGTGGCCGACGCCTTCCATCACCTCGAGGCGCGAGCCGGGAATTCGCTGGTGCAGCTCCTCGTAGAAGCGCAGCCAGGGGCTCCGCGCCACCAGGACCAGCGTTGGCTTATCGATTCTCGCCAGCGCCGGCCGCAGGTCGGTGGCCGAATAGGCCAGCAGCAACGCCATCGCCGAGTTGGTCGGGGTGGCGAGGCTCGCCTCCGTCACTCGCTTCAGGTACTCCTCGCTCTGCGACCGCCGGTACATCTCCCGCACAAAGGTCTCGGTCGTCTTCTTTCGGTCAAGCTGGAAAGAGTTTGCCCAGCCGAGCATCTGCGGGGTGAGTTGCGGGTCGAAATCGCTGCCGGCGATGCCGTCCACCAGGATGAGTGCCGCCAGGTCGTTGGTGCCGAACTGGTCCACATACGCTACGGCTTCCCCCACGCCCATCGACCAGCCCACCAGCACTACGGGCGCCAACTTCAACTGCTCGATCACAGCCCGGATGTCGCGGGCGCGCGCGGCGGGGTAGTGGCCCTCGCTGGTCTGTGAGGAGTCGCCTTGGGAGCGCGGGTCCATGGCCACCACGCGATGCGTCTTCGAGAAATGCTCCAGTTGGTGCTCCCAAATCCACGCCGGCATCGTCCAACCTGGCAGGAAGAGAATCGCCGGGCCGCCTTGCCCCGCCTCGAGATAGTGAATCCTCACTCCATCCGTCGTCGTAACAAACCCGCTCTTGTACCTCTTGTGCGCCTCCGGCTCCGCCCGAGACCCCAGCGGCGCCATCAGCAGCAGCGCCACCACCAGCAACACGTTGCGCCGTCTACTGTCCTTCTCTTCTGCTCTCATCGGCCTTTCCTTTCGGGGTCGAGAGTCACAATACACAACAGTCCATCTGTGTTCATCTGTGTGCATCTGTGGTTTCGCGCCGCTCAGGTGATGGAGACTTCTTCGTAGGTGCCGAAGACGTTGCGCAGGGTGTCGCAGATTTCGCCCAGGGTGGCGTAGGCGCGCACGGCGTCGAGGATGCAGGGCATGGTGTTCTTATCGCCCCGGGCGGCGGCTTCCAGGTCTTTGAGGGCCTGGGTGACGCGGCGGTTGTCGCGCGTGCGCCGCAACTCCGCCAGGCGCTCCCGCTGCTGGCGGGCCACCGAGTCGTCGATCTGCAGAGTCTCCAGTGCCGGCTCTTCTTCGGCCACGTAGTCGTTTATGCCCACGATGATTTTTTCCTTGCGGTCCACCGCCTGCTGGTAGCGGTAGGCGGCCTCGGCGATTTCCCGCTGGGGGTAGCCGCGCTCGATGGCGGGAATCATTCCGCCCAGGGCATCAATCTTGTCGAAGTAGTCGTAGCAGCCCCGCTCCATTTCGTTGGTCAGCCGCTCGACGAAGTAGGCGCCGCCCAGGGGGTCAGCCGTGTGGGTGACGCCGCTCTCGTGGGCTATCACCTGCTGGGTGCGCAGGGCCAGGGTGGCGGCAAACTCGGTGGGCAGGGCCCAGGCTTCGTCGAGCGAGTTTGTATGCAGCGACTGCGTGCCGCCCAGCACCGCCGCCAGCGCTTGGATAGTAGTGCGGACCACGTTCACGTAGGGCTGCTGGGCGGTCAGGGAGCAGCCGGCGGTCTGGGTGTGAAACCGGAGCATCCAGGACCGGGGGTTCTCGGCATGGAACCACTCCTTCATCACCCGCGCCCACACTCGCCGGGCCGCCCGGAACTTCGCGATCTCCTCGAACACGTCGTTGTGGCTGTTGAAGAAGAACGAGAGCCGCGGGGCGAAGCGGTCCACGTC
>JACPRL010000193.1 GCA_016189965.1 Acidobacteriota bacterium
CGCTCCGGCACCAGCGGCTCGCGCAGCCCTTTGCCCACCACCTTGTGTCCCAGCGCCGCCAGCAGTTCCTGCCGCTGGCCGGCCTGCCGCCGGGCGACGTTGTAGTTCATCGCCAACAACTGCTCGACCCCGCGCAACTGCCCGTCCCACTGCGCTTGTTCCTCTTCGCTCGCCGCCGCGCTCCGCCGCTGCTGCAGGATGTACTGGTAGACGGAGAGGGCGCGCTGCTCCGACAGCCACTGGTTGTAGTCCTCTTCGCCCACCAGGTCGGTGTGGCCTTCGTAGCGCGCCACCGCATCGGGAAAGAGCAGCGGCCGCAGAGCGGCCAGCCGGGCCAGGCTCTCGCGCGCGCCGCGGCTGAGCTCGTAGCGTCCTATGTCAAAGAGAGCATCGGAGGCAAGCGTCAGGGCGACGACGCCGCCCTGCTCGGTGACCTGGCCGAGGGAGCCCAATTGGGCCCAGAGTGCGCGGCAGAGCTGCCCGCGGTCCTGCTCGAGCGCTTGCTTCTCTTCGCGCAAGCGGTCGACCACCGGCTCGAGCAGGCCGATCCGCTCGCGCAGCGCCAGGATTTCGCTCTCCAGTTCGCGGCTGTGGCGGCGTTCGCGGTCGAGCGCGGCTTCGAGCTGTGTGAAGCGGTCCTGCAGGCTGGTCAACTCGCGCCGCGTCGCGGCCACCTGCTCGCGTGCTTCGGCGTGCTGCCGGCGAGTGTCTTCCAGGGCCTTCTCCAGTTGCTTGAACTGAATGGTTCCCGCGGCGCCGACGGCGAGCGCCCGGGCGCTTTCCGCCAGTTCGACGCCCGTGCGGGCGTAGTACGTCATGGTTGCGCTGGCCCCTTCGCGCTCGTAGGCGCCCTCGGCCTCGTCGAGAAAGGCCTGCGCGGTGCGGAGGAGCTCGCGGGCACGAGCCAGCTCGGAGAGCGGCGAGTCAGCCGCAGCCCCAGTCAGCAACTCCAGTCGGGCAGCAAGCTCGACCCCCTTCCGGGCTTCGAGGAGCTCGAGTGGGCCGGCGGGAGGCGCGGCCGGAGTCGTGTTGTAGTCGCGATAGCTGGTGTAGTAGACAAGCGTGGCCGGGACGCGCAGGGCCTGCTCCTGCCGCTGGCTCACCAGGACGACGACGGGACTGGGCTGGCGGACGGCAAAGTTCGGCTCGGCGGTCAGCATCAGGGCAAAACCGTGATAGGGGGCGGAAAACTTGGCGCCGCTCGAGCGGTCGCCCTCGAAAGTGACCTCTCCCAGGTTCACGGCCGTGCCGTCGGCGGTGACCGCCCACAGCACGTAGGTGAGGAAATCGGCGCCGAAGCGGCCGGGCGCCTCAAGCCCCGTTAGGGCTCCGCGGCGCAGCTCGATTTCGAGGTAGCTGCCGCGGCTCTCGACCTTCACCGCACCGGAGGCCGCCGGCAACCGCTCAGTGCCGCGCAGCAGCACGGTGGTGCTACCCCGGCTCGGGAAACTGATCAGCGCCCCGCCGGGGACTTCAACGGCCTCGAGGTCGTGCCCGGGAGCGGAAAGCAGCGGCAACGCCGCCGCCCACCAAGCCAGCGCGGCCAGCAGCGCGAGACCGGCGCACCGTGTTTCCGTTCTCGCAGCCTTCATCAGAGAATCTTCTTCCCCAGGGCGCTGAGCACCAGCTCGACGCCGAACTGGGCGCGGCTTCTAGCCTTGCCCAGTAAGCACATCGAAATCTTCCCCGGTGAGACGACTGGTTGTTTGGACAAACCAGGCCCATCCTTTCGCAAGGTCTCGATCCTTGAACGCACTGAGCCGGGAGCGAACTTGTTCGGTTATCTGGATGGGCCTTTTTTCGAACCACCGCACGTCCTTGAGTCGCAAACCGTAGCGGACTGAAACTTTGCTAGGGTTCTCTTGGGGGGAAAGGATGAACGATGGGCTATCGAGCAGCGCTTCAGCGAGGACGCCTATCCCCTTTGCGTAAAAGCACAGACGGTCGCCCTTCTTGAACGCCGCCCGGTATCGTGTTCTTTCTCCCAAGCCCCAAAGGCCGGCGTCTAACCAGCGGTGGAGGTTTTTCAGGACGGGTGTCCCATCTTCGGAATCGGCCGCTGGCAATAGGTAAAAGGTGCTTGGACTCTCCTGGGTGGTCTCTTTGCCGACTATCTCTGGCGGAGCCGGGGGTTTTGATTCCACTGCTTCTTTCTTCTCTTGAGAAATAATTTCCAGGACGGGATCAATCAAACCATCGACGCGTATAGGTGTAGGCAAGAGGAATTGCAACACGGCTTTGTGGTCAAGTTCGTATTCTTGGACCAGTTCTAGCAAGCCGAGCAACGCATCGGCCGAGACGACCCGTAACTGTTCTTGCCTGCGCTCGACTCGTATGGCGTTTTCCAGTTGAGTTGCCTCTGCATCAAAAGCTCCGTAGACGTATAGTCCAATTGCGTCGTTGGGATCGGCAATTTTTCGCTCCGAGACAAGACCATTGATGTACCCGAGAAGCGTATCAGTGCGGACAGCGTAAACGTCTGTTTTCTTAATTTCAACAACCACGCGTTTGCCTGTCGGAGATGCCCAGAATCCGTCAAAACCAAGTTTCCCTTGCACACCCTTGTACCGGCCAAACTCGACCTCAAATCCAAGGAGCGTTCCACAGTGATTTATGAGGTCTTGCAGAGCACGGTGATAGTTCGGCTCCTTACCTGACAAGGCCGCTTCTACGTACAGGCGCAAGTCCGACGCCCGTTCAACATTCTCCCGCAAGTATTCCCTAAACCGAGCGCTGGCACTATCAGTTGCGTCACTGTCCTCCAGAGGTCCAACCAGTCTCAGGAGTCCGTGCAATTCGATCGTGGGCATGGGCGACCTCTACTCCCTGCTGTAACTCCTTCCTAGAGAATCTTCTTCCCCAGAGCGCTGAGCACCAGCTCGACGCCGAGCTGCGCGGTCTTGTTGTGCAGGTCAATCACCGGATTGATCTCCACCACTTCGAGCGCGAGGAGCTTCGCCGAATCGGCGATCATCTCCATCGCCAGGTGAGCTTCGCGGTAGGTGACACCGCCGCGCACGGGCGTGCCCACGCCCGGGGCGTCGTGCGGGTCAACGAAGTCCATATCCAGGCTGGCGGCGAAGCCGGCCGTGCCGGCGGTGGCGCGCGCCATAGCTTCTTCCATCACGGCGCGCATGCCGCGCTCGTCAATCTCCCGCATGGTAAAGACGCGGATGCCGGCCTGGCGGACGATTTTCTTCTCCCGGCTGTCGAGGCTCCGCACGCCCACCAGGGCGCAGTTCTCCGCCGCCAGCTTGGGGGCGAAGCCGCAGACCTGGGTCAGCTCCGCGGGGCCGAAGCCGAGCGAGGCGGCGAGCGGCATGCCGTGCACGTTGCCGCTGGGCGAGGTTTCCGGCGTGTTCATGTCGCCGTGGGCGTCGAGCCAGATGCAGCCGATCTTCTGCTTCTGTTGGCGGAAGAAGGAGGCCACGCCGGCGAGGGAGCCGATGGCCAGCGAGTGGTCGCCGCCTAGCAGCAGCGGCAGGTACCCTTGTTCGAGCGTGCGGCCAACCACCTGGGCCAACTCCTTCGCCGTTTCGGCGATTTCGGGGAGGTACTTGGCGCGCTTCTCGCCCACCTCCATCATCTCGGGCACGCGCACGGCGACGTTGCCCATATCCTCCACCGTGTAGCCCAGCGCGCGCAGGCGGGCGTTGAGCCCGGCCACCCGCAGGGCCGACGGCCCCATGTCAACCCCGCGGCGGTCCTGGCCCAAGTCCATCGGCACGCCGATGATGCGAACTTTCCCCGTCGGCATTGCGCCTGTCTCTTCTCCCTACAGCATTCTACCCGCGCCGCCCTTGCTGTGCACTCCCTCTCACGGATAGATGCGGTAGAGCATGCGCGGGAAGGGGATGGCCTCGCGGATGTGGGGGACGCCTGCGAGCCAGGCCACGGTGCGCTCGATGCCCAGGCCGAAGCCGCCGTGGGGCACGCTGCCGTACTTGCGCAGGTCGAGGTACCAACTGAAGACCTCCTCGGGCAGCTCGTGCTCGCGCAGGCGCTGGCGCAGCAGCTCGTAACTGGAGACGCGCTGGCTGCCGCCGACGATTTCGCCGAAGCCCTCCGGCGCCAGCATGTCCATGCAGAGGGCGAGCTCCGGGCGCTCAGGATCCGGCTCCATGTAGAAAGCTTTGGCCTTGGCTGGATAGCGGTGGATGATGACCGGCTTGTCGAAGTGCTCGGAGAGGAGAGTTTCGTTGGCGCCGCCCAGGTCTTCGCCCCAGGGGAGCTGGCTGCCCTTCTGCTGGAGCAGCTTCAGAGCTTCGTCGTAGCTGAGGCGGTAGAAGGGCCGCTGGAGGGCTTCGAGCTTGCGCGGGTCGCGCTCTAGGGTTTCAAGCTCGCGGCGGCAGCGCTCGAGCACGCTGGCGACCATGTGCGCCACCAACCCTTCGGCCAGCTCCATCAGGTCGTCGAGAGTGGCATAGGCCAGCTCTGGCTCGAGCATCCAGAACTCCGTCAGGTGGCGCCGGGTCTTCGACTTTTCGGCGCGGAAGGGGGGGCCGAAGCAGTAGACCTTGCCCAGGGCAGCCGCGGTGGCTTCGATATAGAGCTGGCCAGACTGTGTCAGGTAAGCACGGCCGAGGTCAAAATAGTCGAGCCCGAAGAGCGTGGTGGTGCCTTCGCAGGCCGCGGGGGTCAGGATGGGAGCCGGCGTTTCGATGAAGCCCTGGCTGTCGAGGAATTCCCGCGCCGCGCGGCAGACTTCGTGGCGCAGGCGCAGCAGAGCCGCCTGGCGGGGCGAGCGCACCCAGAGATGGCGGTGGCGGAGCAGGAAGTCGACTCCGTGCTCCTTCAGCGAAATCGGGTAGGGGTCGTCCTCGGGGACGGTCTGCACCACCTCCAGGTCGCGCAGGACAAGTTCATAGCCGCCGGGGGCGCGCGGCTCGCGGCGCACGGTGCCGCGAGCGATGACGCTCGATTCCTGGGTCAAGGCACCGACGCGGCTCCAGAGCTCCTCGCTCGCGTCGGCCTTGGTCACTACCGCCTGCATCAGGCCGGTGCCGTCGCGGAAAATGGGGAAACGAATCTTGCCCGACTCGCGCAGGTTGTAGAGCCAGCCGCGCAAAGCGACCTCCTGGCCTTCAAACTCAGCGGCGCGGGCGATGGTGAACTCAGCCATACGCAGACCTAGGGCTGCCGGGCCAGCGCCAACTCTTCCAGGCGGCGGAAAGATTCCAGAGCTTTTTCGAGCGGGCGGGAAAACTCCCCGTAGTCCCGCAGCTCGAATTGCAGCAGGAACTCCTGGGGCGCGCTGGCGAAGGCGCGCAGGGCGGCCTCCCAGTCAATGGTGCCCTGGAAGGGGAACAGGTGGTCGTCCTGCTGGCCGCGGTTGTCGTGGACGTGAGTGGAGACGACGAGCTCGCGCAGCGCCTCGAAGTCGGCCACCACACCGCCCATCAGGTGGGCGTGGCCGGTGTCGAAGCAAACGCGCAGCTCGGCCAGGCGCGTGTAGGCGAGAAACTCCCGCAGGCGTTGCGGGGTGGAGAGTTGGTTGGGGATGTTTTCGACCAGGAGCTCGACCCCGCGGGCGCGCGCAAAGGGGAGCAGTGTTTCGAGGCTGGCATAGGCAGCGTCGAACTTCTTCTGGGCAAACTCTTCCTGCGGCACGCCCAGGTGGACGACGGCGTAGCGGAAGGGGAGCCGCTCGGCGACCTCCAGAGCCCGCTTGACCTCGTCCACCGCCTCCTGGCGCCGCACCGCTTCGGTCTCCGCTAGGTTGACCACGGCGCGCGCACCACTGCGGCCCCACTCGGTGTCGCGGTAGATGGGAGTGTGAATGGAGCGGAGCTCGAGAGCGTGGTCGGCGAACCAAGCGGCCACCTCGCGCACCTGGGTCGGCTCGGTGTAGTCGAAGTGCTGCCGGGCGCAGAAGATTTCGATGGCGGGCATCCCGGCGTCTTCGATCTGCTGCAAGAGGTCGCGGGTCAAGCGCTGATTGGCAAACAGGTGGGTGGAGAGAGCGCGCTGCATCGCGGTTCAATGCCCCCGCACCACACCGCCGCGGCGGGCGTCGCCCACGCCGGTGAGCAGGCGCGTGCGCGGGTCGCGCTCAATGGCGTTCACGTGACCGACGCTCTTGGGTCGCGACGCGGAAACCTCCGCAATCGGCTTCACTTCATGCCCACGGCGCCGCAGGGCCTCGAGCTGCGCTTCGGTGAAGACGCCTTCCTCGACAAACAGCGCGTCGGGAAGCCACTGGTGATGGTAGCGCGGCAGCGCCACAGCTTCCGCCAGTGGCCGCTCGAAGACCAGGCGGTTGAGCAGCACCAGCAGCAGGGCGCTGATGATGCGCGGGCCGCCCGGGCTGCCCAGCACCAGCACCGGCTGGCCGTCGCGCAGCACGATGGTGGGGGTCATCGAAGAGAGCGGGCGCTTGCCGGGCTCAATGCGATTGGCGGCCGACTCGACCAGGTTGTAGAGCACGTTGGCGCCGCCGGGGTGGGTGGCGAAATCGTCCATTTCGTTGTTGAGGAAGAAGCCCAGCCCTGGAACCAGAACACCGCTGCCGAAGAGATCGTTGATCGTGTAGGTGTTGGCGACGACGTTGCCTTCGGCATCGATGACGGCGAAGTGGGTGGTTTCCTCGCCCTCGCGCGCCGCGCTCGTGGCGGTGACCGCGCAGCCGGGGCCGTCGCCCGCGTGGGCTTCGGGCAACGTAAGCTGCTGGCTGACGGAGGCGCGCGCGGGATCCATCGAAGCCTGCCACTTTTCCACGCGGGCCGGGTCGAGCAGCTCGGCCACGGGAACGCAGGCGAAGTCCGGGTCGGCGAGGAAGCGGGCGCGATCGGCGAAGGCGCGGCGCAGGGCTTCGGCGACCAGGTGAATGGTGGCGGGATCGAGCGCTGCGGTCTCGGGCCCAAGCCAGGGGTCGAGGAGCGCGAGCATTTCGAGCAGCGCCACGCCGCCGGAACTGGGCGGGGGCGCAGTGAGGATTTCATAGCCCCGGAAGCGGCCGGTGAGTGGCTGTCGCCACTGCGGGCGGTAGCGGGCGAGGTCGTCGCGGGTGATGAGCCCGCGGTGGCTCTTCATCTCGCTCGCCAGGCGCTCGGCAATCGAGCCGTGGTAGAACTCGCGCGCGCCACCGCGGGCGATTTTCTTCAGGGTCAAGGCCAGTTGAGGCTGGCGGAGGAGTTGGCCCGGCTCGAGCGGGCGGCCTTTCTTGGGGAAGAACAGGCGGCGGGCTTCAGAGGAGTGCCGCAGGCGGTCGG
This sequence comes from Acidobacteriota bacterium, assembly GCA_016189965.1. Taxonomy (GTDB): domain Bacteria; phylum Acidobacteriota; class Terriglobia; order Acidiferrales; family 2-02-FULL-67-57; genus JACPRL01. Next base: position 7,212 of record JACPRL010000193.1, read on the forward strand.
CGTCCTCGGCGAGGTTGGAGGCTAGGCGCGGGCTGACGCGGAAGCCTTTCTGGGCCAGGCGAATGGCGGGCGCCATCACGTCCTTGAGCGCCATGGTGCCGTAGGTCTTCAAGGCCAGCTCGAGGCCTGCCACCGTGCCGGGCACTGCGGCGGCACGCCAGCCGGCGGTGCTGGCGCCGGGAATCAGCTTGCCGCTCGCGTCGAGGTACATCTCCGCGTGCGCCGCCGCGGGAGCGGTTTCACGGTAGTCGAGAAAGAGGCTCTGGCCGTGGGCGAGGCGGATGAGCATGAAGCCGCCGCCGCCCAGGTTGCCGGCCTGCGGGTGCGTGACGGCGAGGGCAAAGGCCACGGCGACAGCGGCGTCGATGGCATTGCCGCCCTGGCGCAGGATTTCCAGCCCCGCCTGGGCAGCCAACGGCTCATCGGCCACGATCATGCCGTTCGGCGCTTCGGCGGTTTCCGGCTGGCCGCGCTCCACCGCCCTCTCTTGCGCCGCGCGGCTCGAGGGCGTGGCCACGGCCAGCGTCGCCGCAAGGGCGAGCAGGAAAGCAGCTTTCAGAGTGAAGCGCATACAGGAATCACCGCGTCCGCAACCGCAAATTTCAAACTGTAGACGAAAGGCGGAGGAGGGTCAACCCTTCGTCCCGCTCCGGATGGAGTCAGGGCTAAGGGGCAGCGGGACTGAGCCGCATCGGCTGCAATTTTCCGTACGTGAGGGTGCGCCAGAGCCACTCGACCGGACCAAAGCGGAAGCGTTGGAGCCACCAGCGGCTCAAGTAGATCTCCCCGATGATCACCGGAAAAGTGAGTAGCAAGCCGCCGAAGGTTCCCACCTGACCGTAGAACCGGAGGCCATAGCCAAAGAAAAGCAATACGAAAACGACTGAGTGCAGGAGGTAGTTGGTGAGCGCCATGCGGCCGACGGGCGCGAGCAGGCGCAGCCGCCGCTGCCATGTCGGCCTTTGCAGCACGAGCGCGATGGCGCCGATGTAGAACAAGCCCAAGGCCGGCGACCCGAAGCGCTCCAGAAGTCGCAGCAGTTGGCGGCTCAGGAAGCCGGGCTCCATAACAAAGCGCTCGCGAAACATTGGATACCCGCCGAGAAGGAGGAAGGTCACTGCAGCCAGGCCGATGAGTCCGATAGCTAGTGACCAGACCATCAAGCGCCGGATCAGATGTCGGTGGGCGGCGACCCGGTGAAGGATGCGCCGACGCCCAATATAGAGCCCGAGCAGGAAGGGCGGAAAGGGATCACCCAGCCAACCGATGTAACTCTTCCAGGACGAGACTTGCTCAAACCACACCTGGGCGCGAATAGACACAATTTGGCCGAAGCTGCCGGTTGCTTCGATCCGGTCGTGTTCCGCCCAGCGGGAGACGTTCTCCGCCCTCTGCTGCGCCAACTCCCGGGTCACCTGCGCCGCGGTTTCCGGATTCTCCAGTCGACGCTGCTGCTGCCAGCCTTCGACCGTGTTGCGCGTCCAGGGTACGAGCACGCAAATCAAGGCGGTCAGCAGCAGCGCCCGCCCGGACCATTTGCGCATGGGCAGCAGGAGAAAGCCGAGGATCGCGTACATGAACAGGATGTCGCGCTCAGTGAGGATGAAGTGCGCTGCCCCGATGACGAAGAGAACCAGCAGCCGGCGACTATAGACCTTGCCGATGGAAACGCCTTTCGCCTCCAGGCGTTCCATCTGGATGGCAAAGCCCAGCCCGAACAGGAAGGCGAAAATCGGCCAGGATTTCTCGTCCAAGAGAAGCCAGACGAGCCAGAAAGTTGCTTTGTCCGCCAAGCCAGCCCATCCGGCTGCCGGTTCGACATCCCACAGCAGGTCCGTCGTCCAGTTGACAATCAGGATGGCAAAGATGGCGAAGCCGCGCAGGATATCCAGGGTCTCGATGCGCTCGGCCGGCGGGACGGGACCGGTCACGATTTCTTCAGGCATGTTGTAGGCGCATGGGTTGGAATTTGCCGTAGGTGAGGGTGCGCCAGAGCCATTCCGCCGGGCCGAAGCGGAAGCGCTTCACCCACCACATACTCAAAACTACTTCAAGGGGAAAAATCAAAAGGGTCAACCCAAGGCCGACCAGGGGACCAAACTTCGCGTAGAGCCCCAAACCGTAGCTGTAGAAGAGGAACATAGCAACGAGCCAGTGCAGGATATAGTTGCTCAGCGCCAAGCGTCCCACGGCTGCCAGTGGGGCAAGGCGGCGTCTCCAGGAGTCCCGCTGCGCCAAGAGAACGATCGCGGCGGCGTAGAAGAAGCAAAGAGCCGGAGCACCAAAAGCCCAGAGCAATAGGGTCAACTGGTGCGTTGGGTAGGGGAGCGCCGCATCCCTGAGCTGATCGACGAAGTGGGGGATGAAAGAGCCCAGCAACCCCAGCCCCAACCCCCACCACATCACTTTGCGCATCAGCGGGAGGTGTGCCGGGAGGTTTAAGAAGATGCGGCGGCGACCGGCGTACAAGCCCAGAAGCAGCAGAGGAAACTCCATCCCTAACCACCACCAAGTTGCAACCCACGGAAAAGAGAGGTGGGGACGGAGGATGCGCGGGGCGTGCCAGGCGATGATTTCTCCGAAGCTGCCGCTGGAATGAACCCGAGTGTCCTCCTGCTCCCACTGTCTTTCTTCCACTGCTTCCTGAGCCTCCTCGCGAACCACCTCCCGAGCGGTTTGTGGATTGGCCAGGCGTAGCTCACGGATTCCACTGGTGACCGCATAACGAACGGGCAGGATCAGCAGACAGAGAAAAACCAGAACAAGAATAATTCGATCCGAGCAGCGCCGGAGCAGGAGCAAGAGAAAGCCGAGCAGGGCGTAAATCCGAAGTTGGCCATCACCCACCAGCAGAATCTGTATCAACCCGATCAGATACAACCCGAGCAGGCGCCGGCTGTACACCGGAAGAAAGGAAGCTCCTCGCGTCGCCGCCCTCCCCATTTGCAAAGAGAATCCGAGCCCGAAGAGGAAGGAGAACAGGGTATAGAACTTCTCCTTAGCGAAAATGTCGACCATATGATAGACGATGCGATCCGCAGTCCCCGTCCACTGCCTGGAAATCAGATACTCCCAGGGGAGGTCATGCGTCATGTTGACGAGCAGAATCCCGAAGATGGCCCAGCCGCGCAGGATGTCAATTACCTCGATGCGCTCGCTCGGTGCGACAGGACCGATGCTTGGCACCCGGTCGGTGAGAAGAGAACCGGCTGATGCGGACACAATGACCGACTCGGCAGCGGTTGCTTGCTACGCCAACCGCTGAGATGGGCGGGATTCTAGCACGGACAGCAAAAGAAAGAGGGGCCAGCGACTTCCACTAGGAAGCCGGCATGTTGCTGGCGCACGGCTTTGGCGGCTTCGACCCTTCGGCTTCGCTCAGGGTCGAGGCGACGCGGTGGTGAATTGCGACCGGGCGGCGCGGGCCGCCTCGACGATGACGCGGAGCTTGCCGATGGACTCGTCCACCGAGCGGGTCTTGAGCCCGCAGTCGGGGTCGAGCCAGAGCTGCTCGGGCGTGAGGACTTCGAGGGCCTGAGCGATGCGCTGGCGGACGGTCGCGAGGTCTTCGACTTGGTGGGAGTGCGAGTCGACGACGCCGAAGCTGATGTCCTTGGTGAAGCGGTTTTTCCGGAACAGCTCCAGCATGTCGAGGCCGCTGTTTGACATCTCGAGGTCGAAGTTGTCCACGGGCGCTTCGAGCATCTTGGGGTAGATGTGCTCGAAGGCGCCGTAGCAGGCGTGGGTGATGAAGTAGGCCGGCAGGCCGTCCATCACCGCGTGCAGGCCTTCCAGCGCCACGGGCAGCTCTTCGGGACGGACGGAGAGCGCGGGTTCATCCACCTGGACGATCTTGCAGCCCGCTTCGATAAGCGCTTCGACTTCGCGCCGCACCATCCGCGCCAGCGCCAGGCAGGTCTGGCGGCGGTCGGGATAGTATTCGTTGAACGACCAGTCCATGATGGTGTAGGGGCCGGTGAGCATGCCCTTGACCGGCTTGCGGGTCAGGCCCTGGGCGAACTGCCACCACTCGACGGTGATGGGCCGCTGCCAGTCCACCGGGCCGGTAATGATGGGCTTGCGGTAGTAGCGGTTGCCGTAGCTGCGCACCAGGCCGCCCGCGTCGAAGCCGGGCAGCACCTCGGCGAAGTAGGCCACCATGTCGCCGCGGTACTGCTCGCCGTCCACCAGCACGTCCACGCCC
>JACPRL010000019.1 GCA_016189965.1 Acidobacteriota bacterium
AGACCCGCGAGCTTGGCCCGCGCGGAGGGGGCGAGGGCGATGCGGGCCATCTGGCGGTAAGCCCGATGGAGTTCCATACTCAAGTGCTGCGCCACGCGGGCCGCGACCTCTCCGTATTTGTGCAAGAAACGGAGAAAATCTTCGCGGGCCAGAAAGTTGACCTGAGTGGGTTCCAGCGCCTCGGCACTGAGGTCGTAGCTCGCATTCGACACCGCCGCCGCCAGACCCAGCACTTCGCCTGGGTTAGCCATGCGCACGATCAACGAGCGACCCCGGGCGGAGGAGGTGGTCAGCTTGGCTTTCCCCGAGCAGAGTACGTAGAGACCCCGGCAGGGGTCTCCTTCCAGAAAGAGCACAGCGCCTTCGGGATACACACTCGGCTGACGAATGCTATTCAACTCGGCGAGAGCCTCAGGCCCGAGATGGCAGAAAAGACTGTCTTCCCGAACTGGACAAGCGAGGCAGGTCTGGATGATTTGCAGGCCATAGGGTCCTCGCGCCCTTTCCATGGAAAGTCAGTATGGCACTTTCTTCGAAGAAGGTGCAAGGAAGAGAAGCTGGCTAGGCTCTTCTGTGGCGTCGAGGTCGCTTGCGAAGGACATCCTCGACCCAGGACAAAGCCGCCATGGAAGCGGGAAAGCCGATGGTGGTCAGGGCGAGCAAAACCACGTGGTGCAATTCCGCGGGCTTGATGCCCTCCGCCAAAGCGTTGCGAACCTGGGCGTGGACGCCGCCTTCCGAACCAGCTCCCAGCGCGATGCCCAGCTTGACCAGGCGACGCGTTTTCGCCTCCAGCGGGCCTCCGCGATGGCAACGCTCGGCCAGTTCCTCAAAAGCCTCCCACACCTCTCGATTCCCTCGGGCAAAAGAAGCAGGATGCTCAGGCAGTTTGGTCTTCATGAGGGGCTCCTTTCCAACCCATCCGAGATGGGTCTCTTTGCCGTTTCGGGTTTTCAGGCGCTCGCATTTTAGCCTAAGCGCCGCTATCAACGCAGATTAAGCAGCTCGCGAAGGCAGCCTGAAGAATAGGGGTAGCGCTGCGCGGATTTTTCCTACACCCGTGCAGGGTTTCGCGACGGGTCGGGAAGCTTTTCAGCCATCGACGGTTTTCCCTGCCGTCGCCGATTTCGGCAACACAGGCGCCGAATCCCGCCACACGTGGTTGCCTCGCGGAGTTGTAGCCACGTTTGCCTTTCCCGCAACTGCTTGAATCCACTGAAAATCCGGAGACGAGCTTGATGGCTCGAAGGAAGGCTTTGGCCGAGTTCGTGCCTTTACCCAAAGTGGCTGAACGGGCCGGCGGCTTCGCTCAGCCGGCCGAAAGGAAGGTGAGTCATGACAGTGCTGCTGATACTGGCGACATTCCTGGTGTTCATCCTGCTCGACTATGCGATGACGCGTCGCACCGCTCGTGAGGCGGCGCGACCCGAGCCCGTCCGGGTGCCGGTCCCGCCTGCCCTCGAGCCGGTTTACGTCGAAGGCTTTCTCGTCCCGCAGGGTCTCCGCTACCACCCGGGCCACAGTTGGCTGCTGCACGAACGGAAGAACCTGGTCCGCGTGGGCGGCGACGAGTTTGCTGCGGTGCTGGCGGGTCCGATCGAAAAGATCGAGCTGCCTATGCCGGGCCGCTGGGTGCGGCAAGGGCAGAAAGCCTGGACGCTCCACCGCAACGGCGAGAAGACTGAGATGGTGTCGCCCATCGAAGGCGAGGTGGTGGCGGTGAATCCCGACGTTGTCAAAGACCCGTCGCTGCTGCGCCGCGACCCCTACGGTCGCGGCTGGCTGATGACGGTCTATGTGCCTGACGAGGAGAACACCACGCGCAACCTGCTGCCGACAGAGCTCGTCCGCGGCTGGCTCCGCAACGCCGTCGAGCGGCTCTACGCCCGCCAGCCGCAACTGGCCGGCGCGGTGGCCGCCGATGGTGGGCGCCCGGCTGATGACGTCTTCGCGGCCTTGCCCGACGTGTCCTGGAAGGAGTTGACGCGGGAGTTCTTCCTGAGCTAGTGCCGTTCCAACTCGTTCAGCTTGAGCTCCCCTCTCGCGAAGTTCCATGCTCGGGGGTCGAGACTCGGAGACGATTACCGCAAACAGTTGGAACGGCACTAGCGCGGATGGTCGAGCGGGGTGAGTTTCGAATTGGTGCAGTGTGGCGAAGTTCGATAGGTGGGCCAAATCACGCGGAATCGGCCGGCCCAACTGCCGCGGCTCTCGTGAGAGCCTGAAAATGCAGTAGTTACACAGTCGATGGCTGGCTGGCGAATTGCTCCTCAACCTCGTGGAAGCCCCTAGGAGGCGACCGTGGCGAAAGCCATCTTGTTCGACAGCACCAAATGCATCGGCTGTCGGCAGTGCGAAGCCGCCTGCGCTGAGCACTGGGGTCTTCCGTACGACGACACCGTCGCCCAGCAGGAGAGGATTTCCGAACGCAAGCTCACGACCATCGTCACCCGCGGCGAACGCTTCAGCCGCCGCCTGTGCATGCACTGCGCCGACCCCACCTGCGTTTCCGTCTGCCCGGTGGCGGCACTGCGCAAGACAGAGCTCGGGCCGGTTACCTACGACGAGGGCCGCTGCATCGGCTGCCGCTACTGCATGCTCGCCTGCCCATTCCAGGTGCCGGCCTACGAATGGAGCAAACGCCTGCCGCGGGTCAAGAAGTGCGATATGTGCTACGAGCGGCAAACGGCCGGCCTGCCCACCGCCTGCGCCGAGGCCTGCCCCACGGGGGCGACGCTGTCCGGAGAGCGGGACGAGTTAATCGCCGAGGCGCGCCGCCGGCTGGCCGAGAGCCCGGGGGAGTACTACCCCCACATCTACGGCCTGGAGGAAGTCGGCGGGACGTCCGTTCTGATGCTCTCCGCCGTGCCCTTTGAACAGCTCGGGCTCCGCGCCGACCTGCTGCGCGAACCCTTGCCGCGCCTCACCTGGCGCGCTCTTTCGCTGGTGCCGGACGTGGTCGTAGTCGGCACAGTGCTGTTGGGAGGCATCTGGTGGATTACGCACCGGCGGGAGGAAGTGGCGGCCGCCGAAGCGCGCGCTGCGAAGGAGAAACAGTCATGAGAAGCCGGCTGGCGCGGCTGACCTTCTGGCAATGGGTTTTCCTGGCCGTGATGCTCGGCGGCCTCTACGCCGCCTATGTGCGCGTCCTCGGCGGCCTGGGCGGCGCTACCCACCTGAGCGACGCCTTCCCCTGGGGCCTCTGGATCGGATTCGACGTTCTGTGCGGTGTCGGGCTGGCCGCCGGGGGCTTTACGCTGGCGGCTATTGTTCACATCTTCAATATCGAGCGCTACAAGCCCATTCTCCGGCCTGCCATCCTCACCGCCTTTCTCGGCTACCTGCTGGTCATCCTGGCGCTGTTGTTCGACCTCGGGCGACCCTACCGGATCTGGCACCCCCTGGTGATGTGGAACCCCCACTCGGTGATGTTCGAGGTGGCCTGGTGCGTGATGCTCTATACCGCAGTGCTGGCGCTGGAATTCGCGCCCGTGGTCTGCGAGCGGTTGGGCTGGCGCTTGGCCCTGGGGTGGCTGCGGGTGGTAGCCATCCCGCTGGTCATCGCCGGGGTTATCCTCTCCACTCTCCACCAATCGTCCCTCGGCAGCCTCTATCTCATCGTCCCCCACAAGCTCTACCCGCTCTGGTACAGCCCCTTCCTGCCGGTCTTTTTCTTCCTCTCGGCGATCTTCGTGGGCTTCGCCATGACCATCTTTGAGTCCTGGCATTCGAGCCGCGCCTTCGGCAAGCAGCTCGAGCTGCCGCTGCTGGCCAGCATGGGCCGGGTGCTGGCGGTGCTGCTGGCCTTCTACCTCGTCCTGCGCTTCCTCGACCTCGGGCGTCGCGGCGTGCTCCGGCTCCTCCTTGAGCCCCGCACGGAAACCTATCTCTTCCTCCTCGAGACGGCGCTGCTTGCTGTCCCGATGCTCCTCCTCTTCCGCCTCCGCGTCCGCTCGCAGCCCGGTGGGCTCTATCTCTGCGCCGTGCTGGTCATTTTCGGCTTCGTCGCCCACCGGCTTAACGTCAGCGTCACGGGGATGGAGGCGGGCTCCGGCACGAGCTACGTGCCGAAGTGGACGGAGGTAATGGTGACGCTGGCCATCATCGCGCTGGGTTTCGCCGTCTTCCGCTTCGCCGCCAAGCACCTGCCCCTCTTCGCCGAAGAGCCGCCGGCCGCACGCACGGCCCTGCCAGCTCCGGCGGTTGGAGATTGACGCGATGGCCGGCCAAGGACATCGCGGGCGCAGCTTCCGGGTCACCCTGGCATTCAAGCTGGCCGTGGCGCTCGTAGTCAGCACCGCCGCCGTCTTCGCCCTTTTCGGCTACCTTACCCTGCGGCTTGAGCGCCGGCAGGCCGAAGAGATGGTCTTGCAGAGCGCCGACCGCATCAGCGACGTCATCCAGCGCAGCACCCGCTACCACATGCTGCGCAATGACCGCGAGGCGCTCTACCACGTGGTCGACACCATCGGGCGCGAGCCCGGCATCCGCCGCGTGCGCATCTTCAACGAAGAGGGGCGCATCAGCTATTCGACCCACGCGGCCGAGGTCGGGTCGCTGGTCGACAAGCGCGCCGAGGCCTGCTTTGCCTGCCACGCCCAGGCCGAACCGCTGACGCGGCTGGACCGGCCCGACCGGGCGCGGATTTTTTTCGATGCGCGCGGCGAGCGCGTGCTGGGGGTCATCCGGCCCATCGAGAACGAGCCGGTCTGCTCGAACGCCGCCTGCCACGCGCATCCCCCCGAGCGCCGCGTGCTGGGCGTGCTCGACACCGACCTCTCCCTGGCCACCGTGGACGCGCAATTGGCGCAGCATCAGGGGCAGCTCAGCCGCTTCACCGTCGGCGCGATGGCGCTGATGTCGCTGGTCAGCGTGCTGTTTGTCTGGTTCGTCGTCCATCGCCCGGTGAAGGAGCTCACCACCGGCACGCAGAAGGTCGCCCGGGGTGACCTCGACCACCGCCTGCCCGTCCGCACTGGCGACGAACTGGGCGAGCTGGCCGCCTCCTTCAACCGCATGACGGGGGAGGTGGCGCAGGCACGCGCCGAGCTGACCGCCTGGGCGCGGACGCTCGAGCAGCGCGTGGCGGAAAAAACCGCCGAGCTGCAACGGGCGCAGACCATGCTCATCACCACCGAGAAGATGGCCGCGCTGGGCAAGCTGGCCGCCACGGTGGCGCACGAGGTCAACAACCCGCTCTCGGGCATCCTCACTTACACGCGGTTGATCCAGAAAGAGCTCGAGCAGGCGCCCCCGGAAAGCGCCCCGCGCCGCGACGTGCTCGAGCAGCTCCGCATCATCGAGCGGGAGAGCCGCCGCTGCGGGGAGATTCTGCGCCACCTGCTGGCGTTCGCCCGGCAGATGCCCAGCCGGCGTGAGCCCACCGACCTGAACGGCGTGCTCGAGCGCGCCCTGGCGCTCACCCGCCATCAGCGCGAGCTGCAGGGCATCGCGCTGGAGAGGCAGGTCGGGACGCTGCCGCCGGTTTCCTGTGATGCCAACCAGATGGAGCAAGTGGTGCTGGCGTTGCTCGTAAACGCGGCCGAAGCCATGCCGCGCGGCGGCCGATTGTCGGTGAGCACAAACTACGACGCGGCCACCGACCTGGCCCGCATCCGCGTGCGGGATACCGGGAGCGGGATTCCGCCGGAAGCCCTGCCGCACATCTTCGAACCGTTCTTCACCACGAAGGAGAACGCCCACCGGACGGGGCTGGGCCTGGCGGTGGCGCGCAGCCTGGTGGAGCAGCACGGGGGATCCATCGGCGTCGAGTCCACGCCGGGCCAGGGGACGGAGTTCATCATTGCCCTGCCCCGCCAGGCGCCGGCCAGCGACGCCTTGACGCACGCGAAAGGAGAAGCCGCATGAGCACCGTAGAGACACCGATTCAGACCAGGGGCCGCATCCTCATCGTGGATGACGAACTGGTGGTACGCGACTCGCTGGAGAAGTGGTTTTCCACCGAGGGGTATGACGTCACGGCCGTGGCCGGGGGCCGCGAGGCCCTCGAAGCCCTGGCGCAACGCGACTTCGACCTCGCCCTGCTCGACATCAAGATGCCCGGGATGGACGGCATGGAGCTGCAGGCGCGGCTGCGCGAGGTGCGGCCCGAGCTGCTGGTCATCATCATGACCGGCTATGCTTCGGTGGATACGGCGGTGCAGGCGCTCAAGCGCGGCGCCTACGACTACATCACCAAACCCTTCGACCCCGACGAGCTGGCCCACCTGGTGGGCAAGGCGCTCGAGCACCGGCAGGTGAAGCGCGAGGTGAGCCGGTTGCGCGACAACCTGCAGGAGATTTTCCCCCGCAGCGAAATCATCGGACAGAGCCCGGCGATGAAGCGGGTCTTCGAACTCATCGAGATGGTGGCATCGACCGACGCCACGGTGCTGATCACCGGGGAGAGCGGAACGGGCAAGGAGTTGGTGGCCCGCGCCCTCCACGCCGCCAGCCCCCGCCGCTACCTGCCCCTGGTGGTCATCCACTGTGGGGCGCTGACGGAGACCCTGCTCGAAAGCGA
>JACPRL010000020.1 GCA_016189965.1 Acidobacteriota bacterium
CCATCGTAGTGGACGAATACTGCAGCGTGCAGGGGATGGTGACGCTGTCCGACCTGGAGGAGACCATCGTCGGCGAGGTGCTCGATGAATACGAAGTCGCCCCCGACACCCCGCGCCTGGCCGAAGGCGGCATGGTGCTCGACGGCCGCACCAGCCTGCACGACCTCGAGCACCACCACCGCATCGAGCTGCCCAGCGGGCCGGGCTTTGAAACTCTGGCCGGGTTTATCTTGAGCCGCCTGGGGGCCATCCCGGCGGGCGGCGAATCTTTCCTCCACGACGGGCTGCGCTTTACCGTGCTGGAGATGGACGGCCGCCGCGTCGCCCGCGTCAAGATCGAGCGCATTGCCGCTGCAGAAGCACCGGCCGAATCGCCAGCCGCACCGCCCGCCTGAGCTGCTGGAGACCACAGCGTCGGCCCTTCAGGGCTGACAATCGCCGTCGTGAAGGATCCCCCGAGTCGGAGCGACTCTCGCGCTGGGTTTTCCTCCCGGCTACGCGGGGGTTCAGCCGAGTTGGAGGAGGACTTCGACGCCGCGGTTGACGCCGAGGAGCTTGGCGGCGGGGTTGCGGTTGGCGGCGACTTCGAGGTAGCCGGAGGAGCCCAGCACGGCAAAAATCTCCCCCTGGCCGCCCAGGCTGTAAGCGGGCACGAGCTTGGTGATTTCCTTTCCGCCGAGGGTGAGCTTGAAGGGCGGGGTGGGCTCGGCGAAGAGCGCCGGGCAGTCCTCGGCGGCGAGGTTGGTGATGACGTTGCCGAAGCGGTCGATCTTGAGCACCAGCGCCTTCCACGATTTCTCGCCGGTCGCCTGCGCCTTGGGCACGTTCAGCTTGACGTAGTCTTCGATGAGGTCGCCGAACTTCGCGGCTTCCACTCCTTTGGCCAGCCAGCCGGCCACGGGGGCGAAGACGTCGCGCCCGTGGAAGGTCTTGCTGACCGGCTGGCGGAAGTAGTGCGTGCTGGTGATGTGGTAGACGGCGAGCTTTTCCTGCTTGGGGTAGATGAAGCTGAGCACGCCGTTGTCGGGAGCAATGTAGTAGTGCTGGTCGCCGCTCACCAGCAGGGCGCGCCGGTCGGTGCCGACGGCCGGGTCGACGACTACCACGTGGATGGTGCGGTAGGGATAGGGCGATGAGGCCAAGGCCAGGGTGAAGGCGGCCTCAAGGATGTCGTAGGTGGGCAGGTCGTGGGTGATGTCGATAATCTCGGCGTCGGGGCAGACCTCGAGCACCGCGCCCTTCATGGCGCCGACGTAGTAGTCGGCGGTGCCGTAATCGGTCGTCAGTGTGACGATGGGTCCCGCCATTCCGGTTCCAGAAAAGAGCGGTGATAGTGGCCGTCAGGCAAGTCGGAGGCAAGCTACGCGAACTGCGGGCGCATTGTCAAGCATGCTCGGTAAGGGGACGCAGGGCTGGCCGCGATTGGTCAGGGGCGATGGGGAAGGACAGGCCGCAGGTAGCCCGTCCACGGTGCGTCCGGGACAACCTGCGCTACCGTTCTTCTACGATGGGTTCGTCGGGGCGGTAGTGGTAGAGGCCGCGGATAATCTTTCCCTCGGGGACTTTGCGCAGCAGGTAGACGAAGCGGCGCGGCGGCGGCCCCGTTTCTTCTTTGACCACTTCGTAGAACTGCTCTTCGTAGGCGATGGTCAGCAGGCGGTCCCAATCGGTCTTCGGGCGGCAGGAGGCGATGTGGAGGTCGAAGGCGCGGCCGTCGCCGCGCTCGACCGTGTCAGCCACGCGCGGTCCCAGCGCCGCTTCTCTGCGCTGCGCCCCGAGCCAACGTTGCAGCCGCAGCGCCAGCCACAGCGGCAGGGTGGGGAGGATTTCGCTAGTGAGGAAGGCCGCGCCGGCGCGCACGGCGCCTTCCACGGTGAGGTAGGCGAGCAGGAAGTAGTGCGGATGCAAAATGAACTCCACCGAATACCACATCCAGCCCACCACCCCGAAGGCCCCGCTGCCGCCCAGCTCCTTCCCGCGCCAGGCCAAGTGGGCGAGATAACGGTTCGCCACCACTGCCAAAAAAAGCAGGAGCTGGAACAGGCCGGAGAGGACGGCGGCGTAGCGGAAGGAGACGCTCGAGTCCGGCTCCCAGCGCCCGCGATAGGCTGGCGGCAGGAGCGACATCAGAAGGCCGGCCAGGAAGTTCCCCATCGTCGGTCACCCTTCGCCTGGCTCGTGCAGCACCTCGTCGGGGCGATAGCGGTGGAGGCCGCGGATGACCTTGCCTTCGGGGATTCTGCGCAACAGGTAGACGAAGGGCCGCGGCGGAGCGCTCCTTTCTTCTTTGACGACTTCGTAGAGCTGCTCGTCGTAGGCGATGGTCATCAGCCGGTCCCAGTTCGCCTTGGGACGGCAGGAGGCGATGTGGAAGTCGAACTCGCGGCCGTCGCCGCGCTCGACCGTATCGGGGATGCGCGGCCCCAGGGCGCGCTCGGCGCGCCACCCCGCCAGCCGTCCGTGCGCCCAGCCCACGGCGTAGAGCGGCAGCGTGCCCACGATCTCGCCCGTAACCAGGGCGGCCACGAAGCGCACCGCGCCCTCGAGCGCGAAGTAAATCAGCAGCAGGGTAACCGGATGGAAGATGTATTCGATTGTGGTGGTGAAGCCCATGGCGAACTGGACGCTTTTGGCTCCCAGCGCCTCCTCGGCGCCGCGCGCGATCACCTGCCCGCCCAGGTCCATTACGCGGTGCTGGAAGAAGAACAGGTAGCGGAAGATAATCGCAATCAAGCAACCCAGAGACTGGAGCAGCCCGGAGAGAAAGGCGGCTTTCTGGAAGTGGACTTCGGGGAGCCAGCCGACGGCCCTGCGGTAGCGCGGCGGCAGCAGCGAGAGCAGCGCGCCGGCCAGGTAGGCGCCGGCTTCGAGCAGCCACTGCATCGTTTCTCACTCCGGCAGCGCGCGTCCGATGCGGCGCAGCCAGGCGGCGGCGAAATAGCAGGCCAGGGCCAGCGCGCCCCAGACGAGCAGTTGGTCGGTCACGGCCAGCCAGCGCACGTAGCGGGCGAAGAGCAGGCTCTCGCGCGCCAGGTAGAGCTTGACCGGCAGGTGGAGCAGAATGAAGGCCGCCGCCAGCTTGAGCGCCACCGGCAGCCAGCCGCGCTCGCCCCGCACTGCCCGCCCGAGGCAGTACAAACCTAGGGCGGCAAAAGCAAGCGTGCACCAGAGCCCGAGCAGGAGCAGGTGCTCGCTGAACTGCGCTTCGATGAGCAGGGCCTGGCGGGCCACCGCGTCGCGGAGCCACTGGAACTCGAGCGCGGCGTAGGTGGCCACGACGCTCGTCCACACGCCCATCGCCGCCAGCGACATCATTGCCGCGGCTAGGAACAACCCGCCCAGCGTGGCCGAGGTCGGATGGAGGCGCCCGGCGCGGGCCGCCACGGCCAGGGCGACGAAGAGTCCCGCCACCGCCACGGCGAAGACCAGCAGGCCGCCCAGCAGCCCCAGGCCCAGAAAGTGCGCGCGCTGCTCGAGCAGCGCCTCCCAGTCCCGTGCCAAGCGGTGCGGGTCGTGCCGGCTGGCGAAATAGG
>JACPRL010000022.1 GCA_016189965.1 Acidobacteriota bacterium
CAATGTGACGTAGGAGACCCGCAACTCGTAGAGCGCCTGTTCGAGCAACTGCTGCTCGCGCGGGGTCAGGTTGCCGCGGCTTTTCTCCTCCAGCACGGCCAGCATGTCGATGGTGTGGCGCGCATTCTCGAGGTCGAGCGGTGGCCGGCCGCGCACGGGGTCTTCCACCAGCCCCAACTGGTACATGGCCGAGGTGTAGAGCGACATCAGCAGGGCCTCGAAGTCCATCGGCGGCTGGCTGCGGGGCGCCTGGCGGTCGTAGGCTTCCCGAGCAGCTCGGGACTCCTTCGATTCCGCCACGGGCGCAGCCGTTTGTGGCACGCTTGCGGGAGGGGGCGGTGGACTCGTCGCTGCGGGGCTCTCGGACTCCACGCCCGGCCGCCGCTCGCCTTCGGTGGTGAAGCGCCGGCGGTCAACGACGCGAATCTCCTCGCCTTCCGGTTGCTTCTCTGGCATAGCGAAGCTACTTTACAGCGGGGCGCGCAGCGCGGCAAGCCCCGGCCGGGACTTGTTTGGCTGCGGGCTTGCTTGTAGAGTGGCTTGTTTCCGCCGAGGACGCGAGGGACGGTGGAGAAGCGGCGCTTCGAGGATTTGGTGGAGTTGATGGCGCGGCTGCGCGCCCCCGACGGGTGTCCCTGGGATCGCGAGCAGACGCCGCGCAGCCTGCGCACGTACCTGCTCGAGGAAACCTACGAAGTGCTCGACGCCATCGAGCGGGACGACCCGCAGGCGCTGAAGGATGAGCTGGGCGACCTGCTGCTGCAGGTCGTCTTCCACGCCCAGATGGCGGGCGAGCAGGGCCGCTTTTCGATTGACGACGTCTTGGCCAACCTGCACGACAAGCTCATCCGCCGCCATCCGCATGTTTTCGGAACGACACAGGCGACGAGCGCCGAGCAGGTGAAGGTGAACTGGGAGGCCTTGAAGGCGGCCGAGCGCGAGGCGCACCTGAAGCCTTCCAGGGAAGGGAACTCCATCCTCAGCGGCGTCAGCCCGCACCTGCCGGCGCTGCTCGAAGCCTACCAACTGACCCGGCGCGCCGCCCAGGTGGGCTTCGACTGGCAGCGGTTGGACGATTTGTTGGCCAAGCTCGAGGAAGAAGTCAACGAATTGCGGCAGGCGGTGGCCGCAGGTGACGGCGAGCGGCTGGAGGACGAGGTGGGCGACCTGCTCTTCGTGGCGGTGAATGTGGCCCGCTACCTGGGCTTGGACCCGGCGGTGGCGCTGCGGCGCACCAATCGCAAATTCACGGAGCGGTTCCAGCTGGTGGAGCGCGAGCTCGCCCGGCTGGGCAAGCGGCCCGAGGAGGCCACGCTCGAGGAGATGGACGCCCTGTGGGAGCGCAGCAAAGAAAAGTAGCGGAACCCTTCAGGGTTCCACGGGGAGGAGGCGGGGGTGGAAGGCTGAAGCCTTCCGCTACTTTTCTTTGTCATTCCGAGCGGAGCGAGGAATCTTGCCTGTGGATCGGGTTGAAGAAAAAGCAGATTCCTCACCGCCAAGGCAAGCAAGGGTTCCCTTCGGCTTCGCGCAGGGCAGGCGGAATGACACGGGCACGGTTTTTTCAGCGCCCTGCTAGGCGCCTATGTTCGACTTGAAGAGTTTCGAAGCGACGCGCGCGGAGGTGCACGGGCGGATTCGCGCGACGCCGCTCGTCTATTCCGATTCCTTGAGCGCGCTGACGGAAAGCCAGGTTTATCTGAAAGTCGAGTCGTTCCAACTCACGCACTCCTTCAAAGTGCGCGCCGCTTACGGCGGCTTGCTGCCGCGGCTGGAGGAGGCGCGGCGCCGCGGCGCGGTGACCGGCTCCTCGGGCAACTTTGCTCAGGGACTGGCCTACGTGGGGCGCGAGCTGGGCGTGCCGGTGACGGTGGTGATGCTGGAGCGCAGCGCGCGGGTGAAAGTGGAGGCAGCGCGGCGGCTGGGGGCGGAGATTGTTTTCTGCCCCAACGATTTCGCCCAGCGCACGGCGACCGTGGAGCGCATCCACCGCGAGCAGGGCAAGGTGATCGTGCATTCGTTCGACGACGAGGGCACGATCCGGGGCAACGGCACGCTGGGCTTTGAACTGCTCGAGCAGCTCCCCGAGCTGGACGTGGCGCTGGTGCCGACGAGCGGGGGCGGGCTGCTGGCGGGCGTGGCGGCCGTAGTGAAGCAGGTGCGACCGCAGGCGCGCGTCTACGGCGTGCAGCCGGAGTTCATGCCTTCGATGCGCGTATCGCTGGAGAAGGGCGAGCCGACCTACGCCGAAACCAAGCCGTCGGTGGCCGATGGCCTGGTGGCGGCCTGCCCGGGCCGGCTGACCTTCGCGCTGGCGAAGCGGTACGTCGAGGACGTGCTGCTGGTCTCGGAGGAGGAAATCGTTCAAAGCGTCGCGCATCTGCTGGAGCACGACAAGCTGGTCATCGAGCCGTCGGGCGCCGTAGGCGTAGCCGCGCTGCTGCGGCATCTCCGCCCGCGGGTGCGCGGGCAGAAGGTGGTCGTCGTGCTGACGGGCGGGAATGTGGAGCCGGCACGGCTGGTGGAGCTGCTCGGCCAGGCGGCGCCGGTCGGGCGCGGGAAGTAGCCGATGGCGGCCGAGGCGATGGAGATTCGCCCCTGCACGCGGCTCGAGGAGATCGAGCGCTGCGTGGAACTGCAGCGCGAGGTCTGGGGCTTCGCCGACGTGGAGCTGGTGCCGCGCGACATCATGGTGGCGATGGCGATGGCCGGCGGACACATCTTCGGCGCCTTTGATGGCGACCGGATGGTCGCCTTCGTGCTCGCCTTCCCTGGCTACCGAGGCGGTCGCCCCCATCTGCATTCGCATATGCTGGCCGTGCTCCCGGGCTACCGCGACCGGGGCCTGGGCCGACAGTTGAAGCTGCGGCAACGGGAGGACGCGCTGGCGCGGGAGATTGAGTTGATCGAATGGACCTTCGACCCCCTGGAACTGAAGAACGCCTATTTCAACCTGGAGCGCTTGGGCGCGATTGTGCGACAGTACGTGCCGAACAAGTACGGCCGGACGACCAGCCCCTTGCACGCCGGGCTGCCCACCGACCGGCTGGTGGCGGAGTGGTGGCTGCGCTCGGGGCGGGTCGAGAACGTGGTCGCTGGCCGACGCCCCCCGCACTCGGAAGCCGGCGTCCGCGTGCGCGTGCCCATCAATATCGCTGAGCTGAAGCGCAGCGACCCAGCGCTCGCCGAGCGCCTCCAGAGCCGCACGCGGGAAGAGTTCCAGCAGTGGCTGGCGCAGGGCTATGCCGCCACCGGCTTCGAGTTTGAGACCGACGCCGGCGCCTATCTCCTCGAGCCGTTCGAAGAGCCGGCATGAGGATCGAGTCGCTGACGCTGCGCGAACTGCGCATGGCGCTGCGGGCGCCCTTCGAGACCAGTTTTGGCGTGACGCGCGAGCGGCGCATCCTGCTCGCTGAAGCCGTAGCGGACGGCGTCGCGGGCTGGGGCGAAATCACCGCTGGCGAAGGCCCGTTCTACGGCCCGGAAACCACGGAGACCGCCTGGCACGTGGTGCGCGACTTCATTGCCCCGCTCGCGCTGGGCAAAAAGCTCGCCAGTGCCGCCGAGCTCGCTGCGCTGCTCGCTCCCATCCGCGGGCACCCGATGGCCAAAGCGGGCGTAGAAAGCACCCTGTGGGACATCGAGGCGCAACAGAAGGGCCTGCCGCTTGCCAAGCTGCTGGGCGGGACGCTGGAGGAAATTCCCTGCGGGGTTTCGCTCGGCATCCAGCCGACGGTTGAAGGGCTGCTGGAGAAAATCGAGAAGGAGCTGGCGGCCGGCTATCAGCGCATCAAAATCAAAATCAAGCCGGGCTGGGACGTGGCCGTGGTATCCGCGGTGCGCAAGCGGTTCCCCGGGGTCAAGCTGATGGTGGACGCCAACTCCGCTTACAGCCTGCGCGACACCGCTCACCTCCAGCAGCTCGACGCCTTCTACCTGATGATGCTCGAGCAGCCGCTCGCCTGGGACGACATTCACGAACACGCCAAGCTCCAGGCGCAGTTGCAAACGCCGATCTGCCTCGACGAGTCCATCCACAACGCGCGGCAGGCGCGGGCGGCCATTGAGCTCGGCGCCTGCCAGATCATCAACATCAAGCTGGGGCGCGTCGGCGGTTACGCCGAAGCCCGCCGCGTCCACGACGTCTGCCGCGAGCATTCTGTCCCCGTGTGGTGCGGCGCGATGCTGGAGTCGGGCGTCGGCCGGGCGCACAACATCGCGCTCTCCACCCTGCCCAACTTCCTCCTGCCCGGCGACGTCTCGGCCAGCCGGCGCTACTGGGAGGAAGACATCATCGAGCCCGAAGTCGAGGTCACGCCTGAGGGAACCATCCGCGTGCCCACGGCGCCCGGGCTGGGTTTTGCGGTGCGGCGTGAGCGCATTGAAAAGCTCACCGTCCGCCGGGAAACCTGGTCGGCGTCCTGACCCCGCTGATGGTCTACTTCCTGCTCATCCTGATGGTGCTGGCCTGGGCGGCCAACTTCATCGTGGCCAAGTGGGCGCTCGAGGAGCTTCCGCCTTTTTCGCTGCTCTTCCTGCGCGTGCTGATGTCGAACGCTCTCTTCCTCGCCCTTTATTTTTCCCTGCGACGGCCGCGCCAGCCGGGCGCTTCGGCCCCGAACCGCCCAGCGGACCTCCGAGCCGGCTGGCCCTGGTTCGCGCTCCTGGGCCTGTTCGGCATCGCCGGCAACCAGACCGGCTTCACCGTTGGCATCCACTACACCACCGTGGCCCACTCGGCGCTCATCATCTCGCTGACTCCCATCCTGGTTCTTATCCTGGCGGTGCGGATGCGGCTTGAATCGCTCACCCTGCTCAAGGTGCTCGGCATGGGGTTGTCGTTCACCGGCGTGGCCATCCTGGTGTCCGAGCACGGTTTTGGCTCCGACAGTCCCACCTTCCACGGCGACCTCATCACGCTCGGCGGCAGCGCCGCCTTTGCCCTCTACACCGTCTATGGCAAGCGCATCGCCGACCGCTACGACACCCTGACCTTCAACACCTTCACCTACCTCGCCGGCGGGCTGTTCATCGTCCCCATTGCCGGCTGGCAGCTCTTCCGCACCGACTGGCAGCAGGTGAGCTGGCAGGGCTGGCTGGGCGCGGCCTATATGGCCGGCATCGCCTCGGTGGCGGCCTACCTGATTTTCTACTACGCGCTGAGCAAGCTCTCGGCGACCCGGGTGATTACCTTCACCTACCTGCAGCCCGTGCTGGCCACGCTGCTGGCCGTCGCCTTTCTCGGCGAGCAGCCTACCAAGCACGTCGTCCTCGGTGGCACGCTGGTTCTGGTGGGCGTCTATCTGGCCGAGCGCGCCCGCGGGTAGGACAGACATTCGTGTCTGTCATTCGCCCCTAGGGCGAACTGTCTAGAAGCTAATGCCACAAAGACACGAAGGCACGAAGCCGGAAGGGCGGGGCTTCAGCCCCGCCGAAAAGAAGCTGCGCGCAGCGCCACCTTGGAAGGGGTTCGGGGAAACCCTTTATGGGTGTCCCCGCCGGCCGGGGGTTTGTGCAACCGCTGGGGGGCTTCCGGACGGCTCGTGGATTGCCCGGAAATGCGTCTGCAATGCGTTCTCGACGCATTTCTCCCCCTGGGTGGTAGGAAGGAGGGGGGCACCCCCCCGTTCTCTTCTGTCGTAGCGGAAGGCTTCAGCCTTCCACCCAAACGTTGCTTCGTCCCTCTTCATGTTCAGCCCTGTGGCTCCCCTGTCCCGCTTGCCCGGAGCCCAGCCGAAGGGAGCAGAGTCGAGGGATGCCACAGGGATCCCAGCGGCGGGAGCCGCTGGGCTGAACCCCAATGAGGGGAGGCCGTTGGTGGAACCCTGAAGGGTTCCGCTACCTCGCTGAACGCTCTAGACCATTGCACAACCCCCGCCCCTGTCATTCCGAGCCCTTGCGCGCCCTGGCGGCGAGGAATCTGCTTTTCAGCCCTTGAGGCCTGCCTCGTTGAGTATCCGCAAAGCGTCGCGGATCATGTCGGCGAGCACAGTTGATTGACGCGCCTGCGGGGCTGGTTTATTCTCAACGCGCGCAAAGGAGAAACCAGAGGGAACCGATGAAGAAGCGCATCGCGGTCGTGCCGGGCGACGGCATCGGCGTGGACGTGACCCGCGAAGCCGTCAAGGTGCTCGAGGCCGTGGGGCAGGCGGCCGGGCACCAGTTTGACCTCGTCGAGTTCGACTGGGGCGCCGACCGCTACCTGCGCGAAGGCGTCTCGCTGCCCGCGGGCGCGCTCGACGACCTGCGGGGGAACTTCGACGTCATCCTGCTCGGCGCGCTGGGCGACCCGCGCATTCCCGATATGTCCCACGCCAAGGACATCCTTTTCGGGATGCGCTTCGGCCTCGACCTCTTCTGCAACCTCCGCCCGGTCAAGCTTCTCCACCCCTCCCTCACCCCGCTCAAGAAGTTCACCGAGATTGACTTCGTCATCGTCCGCGAGAACACGGAAGGGCTCTACGCCGGCATCGGCGGCAACTTCAAGAAGGGCACGCCCGACGAAGTGGCCTTGCAGGAGGATGTGAACACCTACAAGGGCGTGGAGCGCATCATCCGCTTCGCCTTCGACTACGCCCGCGCCCACGGGCGCAAGCGCCTGGTGATGAGCGACAAGTCGAACGCCCTCACCTACGGCCACGACCTCTGGCAACGCCTCTTTGCCCAGCTTGCCCCGCAGTACTCCGACATCGAGTCCCGCCACCTCTACGTTGACAACCTGGCCTTCCAGATGGTCAAGAACCCTGCGCAGTGGGACGTCATCGTCACCTGCAATATGTTCGGCGACATCGTCAGCGACCTGGGGGCGGCGCTGGTGGGCGGCCTGGGGATTGCGCCCTCGGGCAACCTCAACCCCGCCGGCATCTCTATGTTCGAGCCGGTGCACGGCTCGGCCCCCAAGTACGCCGGGAAGAACGTCGCCAACCCACTGGGCGCCATCCTGACCGTCGGGATGCTGCTCGACCACCTCGGGCTGCGCGAAGAGGCTGGCTGGGTCGAGGAGGCCGCGCGCGCCTCCCTGGCCGATGGCCAGACCGCCCGCGACCTCGGCGGCTCGCTCGGCACCCGCGAGGTCGGCGACTGGCTCGCCAACTACATCACCGCCCGCTATCCCGCTCGCCCCGTTCCAACGGATCGCCGCTGACTTCCTGGCATGCCCCGCACAAGCATTGGTTGGAACGGGGCTCGCGCCGCCAGTTGATCCCCCGCTCGGGCACCCCGCGCCTCGGCGGGCGCAGACACTTCTTCCAAACCCTTTGGCCCGTGGTGGCCGCCGACGTAACCACCCGCTTCGCCGCTGATGCGCGTGTCGACGTCGCCTCTCTGCTGCGCTGGCTGAGGCTTCCTCCCCGGGCGCGGATTCTCGATATTCCGTGTGGATACGGAAGGCACTCGTTGGAACTTGCGCGGCGGGGCTTCCAGGTCACCGGCGTCGACATCAGCGCCAGGCTGCTTGCCCAAGCGCGTCGGCAGGCGGCCAGCGAGGGCTTGCACATCGAATTCCGGCGGGCTGATATGCGGCAACTACGCTACCGCCGACGGTTAGATTTGGTGCTGAACCTCTTCACCAGCTTCGGCTACTTCGGCGAGGCGGCTGACGTTCAAGTGCTCAAGACCTTCCACCGCAGCCTGCGCCCGGGCGGTCGGCTGGTGGTGGATGTCATCAACCGCGACTGGGCGATTCGCCACATGCCTCCCAAAAGCCGCGTGCGGCTGGGGCGAATTGCTCTCACCCAAACGCGTCACTTTGACTTTGGCTCGAGCACCGCGGTCGAGGTCTGGCTCGCCCAGCAGGGGCGAAGCCGCTGGCAGAGCGCCATCCGCTATCGCCTGTACTCCGGCCATGAGCTGGTTGGCCTGGCGGAAGCGGCCGGCTTCCGCCGGGCGCAGGTGTTTGGGGGGTTGCGAGGCCAGCCGCTCACCTGGAAGTCGCGCCGCCTGGTCCTCCTGGCCCGCCGCTGAGTTCTCTACGGCAGGTAGTGCACTGCCACGCGCACCATATGCGGGATGATAATCTGGTGGCCGATTCGCACCGGAACGAAATAGGCCCGTCCCTGCCAGTTGTTGTAGCGGACTACCGTAGAAACTGTTACCCAGCGCGCGCCGTCCTTCTCCTGGACATGAATGGAGAAGCGAAAATCCAAGTGGGGCTGGTCAGCCCCCACCACAATCTCATTCGCCGCTTTGTAGTAAGCCGTCCACCCGCCCAGCGACCGGCCAGGCTCAAACGTGGCCTGCTGCAACTGAGCCCGCAGAGAATCCCGACTCCGCTGGTTGCTCCAGCAAGGAAGTAGTTCGGCTAGCACCGCGCGGCTCACGGACTCGATGTCCTGAGGTGCGTTCGCAGGCAATGACACTCGATAGGCATCGGCGTAGTTGACAACCGGAAAGGCTTGGGCAACAAACGAATCTTTCGGGACATCTACAACCTCAACCCCGCTGCGCTTGGCCAGCACGAATAAGGGCACAAAATTGACCGTGGCGGCCACCACCAGAATTCCCAGGCCTACCAACGTCTGGCGGCTTAACAGTTTCTGACTCAGGAGAGCCACACCCCCGAGGGCCACCGCTCCCAGCAACACCCACGGAGCGAGCGACCACACGCAGATAAAGACCAATGCCACCAGGCTCCCGCAAACAGCCCAACTGGCGCGAGCCCAAATCAGTGAGGGCTTCTGGCTTTCAACGATGACAATCGCCAGCCCCACAACACCCAGAACGGCTAGGTCAACCAGCACCGGAACAGGCACGGGACAGGCATGGCCGGGGGTTTCGTAGCGCGTCGTAGCGAGACAGACGGCTGCCCCCAGAAGAGCCAAGCCCCATTTCGCTATTCTCCTTGCCATATGCTCTTCACCGTCTCTTTACGCTCAGGGTTGCGGGGAAGGCGCAGGGATGTCGACGAGCCGCTCGGGCATGTCGGCCAGCACGTAGGCCATCACGGCCAGCGCGGCAATCTGGCGGCGGAGGTTCTGCGGGTCGACCTTGTCAAGCGTATCGGCCTGCGTGTGGTGCCAGTGCATGTAGCGCTCGCCCACGGTGCGCAGACCCAGCCCGGGCACCCCCTCCCGCATCAGGAAGCTGATGTCGGCCCCGCCGCCGCGGCTGCTAATCTCGCCCGCTTCAATCCCCTCCAGCAGCCGGCCGACCTCCCGGAGCGTGGCAAGAGCGTTCTGGCGGAGCGCCTTGGCCTCGGGGCGTTCCTCCTGCTGCTCGGCCGACCCCAGACCGAACTCGACCGCTCCCAACCCCAGCCCGAATCCCACCGGCCTCTCCCCGCCCGAGTCGGCTTCGATGGCGGCCACGTGGCTGCCGACGTTCTCCCCCAGCGAATCGCGGTAGGCC
>JACPRL010000023.1 GCA_016189965.1 Acidobacteriota bacterium
ACTTTCTTCGCCGCCGGCATCAGCGCCAGTTCCCCCTTCATCCCCCGCTTGAAGAGCATCCCGGTGATGAGCAAGCGGTTGATTTCGTTCGTGCCTTCGAAGATACGGTTGATGCGGGCGTCGCGGTAGGCGCGCTCGGCGGGGTAATCCTGATGGTAGCCGTAGCCGCCGTAAATTTGCACCATCTCGTCCACCACATAGTCGAGGATTTCGCTGGCGTAGACCTTATTGATGGAGCACTCGACCGCGTACTCCTCCAGCGCCTTCATGGCGTGCTGCGGCGCGTCGGCCGCACGCAGGTCAACCCCGTGCAAGGCGGCATCAATCATCCCCGCCGTGCGGTAGATCATGGATTCGCCAGCGAAGAGCCGGATGGCCATCTCGGCGAGCTTCCCCTGGATGAGCCCGAACTCGGCGATGGCCTTGCCGAAGGCGCGACGCTCCTTGGCGTAGCGGATCGTTTCCGCCAGCGCGTACTTGCCGCCGCCGATGGTGTAGGCGGCGAGCTTGAACCGGCCGACGTTGAGGATGTTGAAGGCGACGATGTGCCCGCGGCCCACCTCGTGCAGCAGGTTTTCGGCGGGAATCTTCGCGCCGTCGAAAAAGATGGGCGTGGTCGAGGAGCCCTTGATGCCCATCTTCTTCTCTTCCGGGCCGACGGAAAAGCCAGGGGTGTCGCGCTCGACGATGAAGCAGGAAAACTTTTCTCCGTCCACCTTGGCGAAGACGATGAACACATCCGAGAAGCCGCCGTTGGTAATCCACATCTTCTGCCCGTTCAGGACGTAGTGCTTGCCGTCGGGGGTGAGCTCGGCGCGCGTCTTGGCCGCCAGCGCATCCGAGCCGGCCTCCGGCTCCGACAGGCAGTAGCAGGTGAGCCACTCACCGGTGGCGAGCTTGGGCAGGTACTTCTTCTTTTGTTCCTCGCTGCCGAAGTAGGCGATGGGCAGCGTGCCGATGCCGTGGTGCGCGCCGTGGCTGACGGCGAAGGAAGCGTAGCGGGACATCTTTTCCGCGATGAGCGTGGTGGAGACTTTGTCGAGGCCAGCGCCGCCGAAGGATTCGGGGATGTCGGGGCCCAGCAGGCCCAGCTCGGAGGCCTTGCGCATCAGCTCGACCAAAAGCTTCTTGTCCCCGTGCTCAATCTCTTCCACGTGCGGCAGCACTTCGTTGGTCAGGAACTCCTCGGTCATCTGCCCGATCTGCCGCTGCTCGTCGGTGAACTCCTCGGGGATGAAGATCTCTTCCGGCGCGCGCTCTTCGATGAGGAAGCTGCCGCCTTTGATCGTCTTCGCCGCCGTCGTCGGTGCCGTCGCCATCGTCGTCCTCCCCATTCACCCCACCAGCTTTGTCATCTCTGTGAGCGCTCTGTGTCCTCTGCGCCTCTGCGGTGGGTTTTTCACGCCGGCACAATCTTCTTCAATTGCTCGAGGTAGTCGGCGGGCAAGCCGTGTTCCTCCGCCCCCTGAATGATCCGCGCCAGATACACGCGGTCGGGCTTCAGCCCCTTGCGCACCTTGCGCGCCAAGTAAACTTGAGCGGAGAGGCGGTTGCCCTCGGCGTCGCTCACCGTTACCTCGCTGCGGCGGTAGTGGTCGGGCACACCTTCGAAGCGGTCGAGCGCTTTCAGTTGCTGCTCCGTCAACCGGTAGAGCACCCCCCAGACGGTTTTACCATCGGCCGGCGCGATGTTCGCCGTCCCGGTGCCGCCGCGCGCTACCTTGTCAAAGTTTAACTCATAGTTGTCCAAGCGAGCGATTTTTTCCGCCGCCGGCTCGCCGGCGCGGTGTTTCACCTGGGCGCGGCTCATATTCGAGCCGTAGGCGAAGTACCAGACCGTGTTCTGCGCCATCACAGTTACCCGCGACAATCTGAGCGCAGCGAAGAAATCATCTGTCGCCATCCCCCAAGCGTGTCATCCCGAGCAACCCGAGTCCCGCCTCGCGGGACGAGGGGAGTCGAGGGACCTGCTTTTCGAAAAGCAGATTCTTCGCTTCGCCCCGCCCTTTCCCGAGATCGCCTCTGCACCCAGCACCGCGGCCACGCCGCGACCGTCGCCGATGCCGCCAGCGGCAATCACCGGAAAGGGCGGGGCTTCGCTCAGAATGACAGGCTGCGAGAATCAGCCAAGAATTTCAATCCAGCCGCTCGAAGATGCCGGCGGCGCCCTGGCCGCCCCCGACGCACATCGTCACCATGCCGTAGCGTCCCGAAGCCTCGGGACGGCGGCGCAGCTCATAGAGCAACGTCGCGGTCAACTTGGCCCCCGTGCAGCCGAGCGGATGACCTAGCGCGACGGCCCCGCCGTTGACGTTGACGCGCGCCGGGTCGAGCTCGGCCAGGCGAAACACCGAGAGCACCTGGGCGGCGAACGCTTCGTTCAACTCGATGATGTCAATGTCAGCCAGCTTCAGCCCCGCCAGCTTGAGCGCCTTGGGGATGGCGAGCGCCGGGCCGATGCCCATCTCTTCCGGGGCCACGCCGGCGGTGGCGTAGGCAACGAAGCGCGCCAGCGGCTTCACCCCGAGCTGCTTGGCGCGCTCGGCGCTCATTACCACGGCCGCGGCGGCGCCGTCGCTCATCTGCGAGGCGTTGCCGGCGGTGATGGTGCCGCGGGCGTGGAAGGCGGGCTTGAGCGCGGCCAGCGCCTCGAGCGAGGTCTCGCGCCGCGGGCCTTCGTCGGTGGTAAACAGAATCTTCTCTTCGCTCGGCTTGCCATTGTTGAGCACGCGGTAGGTGACCTCCACCGGCACGGTTTCGTCCTTGAACCTGCCCGCATCAATGGCGGCGACGGCCTTCTGGTGGCTGGCGAGCGAAAACTCGTCCTGCTCCTCGCGGCTGACCTTGTACTTCCGCGCCAGGTTCTCCGCCGTTAGCCCCATGGAGAGGTAGGCGTCGGGATAGCTCTCGACCAGCGTCGGGTTGGGCGAAACCTTGTGGCCGCCCATCGGCACCAGGCTCATAGATTCGGTGCCGCCGGCGACGATGACCTGGGCGAAGCCGCACATAATCCGCTCCGCCGCCTGCGCGATGGCCTGCAGGCCGGAGGCGCAGAAGCGGTTGACCGTCACCGCCGAGGCGCTGGCCGGGATGCCGGCGCGCAGCGAGGCGATGCGGGCCACGTTCATCCCCTGCTCGGCTTCCGGCATGGCGCAGCCGAGGATGACGTCTTCGACCTCGGCGGGGTTGAGCCCCGGCACGCGGGCGAGCGCTTCGCGGAGGGCGAGAGCGGCCAGGTCATCGGGGCGCGCGGCGCGCAGCGCCCCTTTGTAGGCCTTCCCCACCGGCGTCCGGCACACCGCTGCAATCACCGCTTCCTTCATCGCCTTTGCCTTCAGCTTTCTGGGCCTAACGTCCCCACTTCTTGAGAATGGCCCCAAGCAGCAACCCTTCGATAACGCTGGCCTGTACGACGTACGGAGCCGCGGAGTACCCCTTGGCCAGGGCCACCACCAGCCCCATCAACCCACCTAGGACCGCGCCGCCCAGCAGTGCGCGAACCCAACTGAGCGGCTCGCTCAGCACGCCCGCCAGCAGGAGGCCAGTTAATGCTCCTTTCAAGGCCGCGGCACAAAACACCTGTGCCGGGCGGGGCTCCTGGGGAACCCAGAAAATCCCCGCAGCACCCAAGGCGCCCAGCCCCAGGCCGGCCCCGATCCCTACCCATGCTCTCCGCTGCCAGACGCTGGCGTTCATCGCCACGATTTTACTCAATTCCGCAGAGCCTTGCCGGTCTTCAAGGTGTATTGGATGCGCTCAAGCGTCTTTGGCTGCCCGCAAAGGCTGAGGAAGGCTTCGCGTTCCAGCTCGAGCAGGTAGCCCTCGCTGACCGCCTGCGGGGGATTCAAGCGACCGCCGGAGAGGATGTAGGCCAACTTTTCGGCGATGACGGTTTCGTAATCGGTGATGTAGTCGGCACGGCGCATCAGGTGGATGCCGAGCTTCATCTGCGCATAGGCAGGCTCGCCCGGCACGAGGATGTCGGTGCGCGGCGCGC
>JACPRL010000024.1 GCA_016189965.1 Acidobacteriota bacterium
GAGGCGGTCGAGTTCGGGGTCGGGTGGGAGCCGCTGCAGGCGGAGGAATTCGTTGCTGGTGACGAAGAGCTGGCTCTGCAGCGTTCCCTGGCGGGCCAGTATCTCGTAGAGCACCGCGGAGGCCCAGAAGGAGCAGGCGGTGGCACTCTCCGGCTCGGTGCGGGCGACCTGCTCGAAGAGCTGCAAGGCGGAGGTGAACTCGAGATTGTAGAGGTGGGTGAAGGCGGTGCGGAGCGTGCGCTCGCTTTCCGCCGAGATGGCGGCGGCGGTGGCGGCGCGGACTTGTGCCTCCGCGGTTTCCTCGGTCGTGTCGCGGGGGGTGGCGGGCAACGACACCACGCCCGCCAGCACAACAGCGGCCACGCCTCCCCACACCGGACGATGCATTGGCCTCCCTTTTACTCGTTTAGGCCGGCGGATGCAAGCGGAACGTTGCCGGCGGCCGGCCGCGCGCGCCTCAGAAGCGCAGCGGGCCGAGCGGGGTGCGCTGGGAAGTGACCAGCAGCTCGGGCCGCTGCGCCAGCGAGAGGGGAAACCGGGCGCAGCGGCGCTCGAGCGCCTGTTCGGCCGCCAGCCGGGCCACTTCGGGCGAATTGTTGTTCTCGCTCAGGTGGGCGAGGATGAAGGTGCGTGCCGCGCCGTCGAAGTCATATTCGAGGAATTGCGCCAACGCTTCGTTGGAGAGGTGCCCCAGGCGGCCCATCACCCGCTGCTTGATGAACCAGGGGTAGGGGCCGTGGCGGAGCATTTCGACGTCGTGGTTGGCTTCCAGCACCAGGCAGTCGCAGTCCCGTAGATGTTCTTTGACCAGGCCGGTCAAGTAGCCCAAGTCAACCGCGAGGGCCAGCCGCACGCCGCCAGCGGTGAAGCGGAAGGCCACCGGGTCGCGCGCGTCGTGCGGCACGGCGAAGGGCATCACCTCGATGTCGCCGATGAGCAACGGTTGGCCGGGGCGGAAAAGCTCCCGCTTGGGCAGCGCGGCAGCCTCCGGCAAGGCGTCGGCCGTCCCTTCCGACAGATAGACGGGGACGTCAAACTCGGCCGCCAAGACTGACAGATGGGCGGCGTGGTCGGCGTGTTCGTGGGAGACGAGGATGCCGCTCAGTCGGCAGCCGCCCAGCCCGGCGGCTTCCAGCCGCTTCAGCGTTTCGCGCTTCGAGAGCCCGGCCTCCACCAGCAGGCGCGTGTGCTCGGTGGAGAGAAGGGCGGCGTTGCCTGCCGAGCCGCTGCCCAGAATGGTCAGTGCCAGCGCCGTGGCCGCTTCCTCTCGCTTTCCCTCCGGGAGTCGTGCCAGATGTAACAGGAAAGCCGGGCGGCGTCAACCCGCCAGCGAGCGGCTCTCGGCTTCCGGCAAGGCTTGTCGGAGGCCACACCCACAGGTAGACTGGGCTCTGCTCACCCCGGCGGCTTGCCGGGCGGAGCAGGAGGGCGCTATGACGGTCGTCAAACCGGTTCCCGCGGAGAAACTTCCTACCGAAGCCACAAAGATTTACGACTCGCTGACGCAGAAATTCGGCCGCGTGCCGAACTTTTTCGCTGTCATGGCGAACCGGCCCAACGTGCTCAAACACTTCCTGCCTTTCTATGCCGCGGTGATGGCCGAAGGCAGCGTCGAGGCCCGCTACAAGGAGCTGGCCTACCTGAAGGCCGCCACGCTGAATGGCTGCGAGTATTGAACCCGCGCCCACACCGCTTCGGCGAAGCGGGTCGGCCTCACGGACGAACAGATTGCTGCCATCCCTTTCTACCGCCGCAGCCCCCTCTTCGACGCCCAGGAGAAAGCCACACTGCTCTACGCCGAACGGGTGACACGCGGCGCCGCCGCCCTGCGCGAGCGCGCCCTCGAGGAGTTGCGGGAGTTCTACACGGAAGAACAGATCGTCGAGCTGACCCTAGTCGTCGCCGTGGCCAACCTGACCAACCGCTTCAACGACGCCTTGCAAGTCGAGCCTGACCTGGGCTGAGAGGGCGAGCTGCCGCCTTATTCGACCACTACGGGCACGGTGGCGGAGCCGGCCAGCCCGCTTCGGTTGTCGCGCACCACCAGGCGCAACTGGTAGCGGCCGGGCAGGAGGTCGAACACGAGCCGGTAGGGGAGGCCGTCGCGCCGCACCTCGGCGTAGGTCTCCGGCCGCAGCCGCGCCCCCACCGTCTGGTTCAGCGTGTTGACCACCCGTCCCTCGGGCGCCACCGCCGCCACCAGAAAATCGACGTCGCACTCGTGCCGCCCGTCGACCTCTAGGAAGCGCAGCGTATGCGCATCGACGGAAAACTCCACCGTCACCCGCTGGCCCACCGGCGGCGGCACGAAGGCGCGGAAGGTGACCAGGGTGGCCGGCAGGGGGTTGAAGAGGATTTCGTTCAGCTCGCGCTCCTTGGCCTGCGCCAGCAGCTCCCGTTCGCGCTCGTCGGCGTCGGGCTGGATCGTTCGCGCCGGGTCGAGCGCGTAGTAGCCCCGCCGGTGGCGCACCGCCAGACCCTTCCGCGCCAGCTTGACCTGCAAGCGGTGGAACCGCCCGTCCCACTCCTTCTGCTCGGGGTAAAAGCCCAGCGTGTAATACGTCGACCCGTCGGCGATGCTCAGGCCGACTGCAGCGTCAATGTCGTTGCGGTTGATGAAGGCCCGGCCGCCTGTATCCTCGGCCACTTGCCGCATGGTGTGGTGCGTGGCAATGAGACGGGAATCGCGGCGGCCGAGTTCCTCGTGGAAGGTCGGCCCCCGCAGCGCCCGGCCCTCGTTGGTGCGGAAGCCCTCGCTGGCGCTGGCCATGGAGTAGCCCACCAGGCCGCGAGCGTCCACCGGATAGACCGCCACCTGCGCATCGGAGAGCAAGCTCCCGATGCGCCGGACGTCTTCGCTGTAGGAGCGGAAGTCGGCGAAATTCTCTGCATTCTCCGGGTAGAGGTTGAAGGGGAACGAGCCCGACACCCAGATGAGGTTCTTGCGCCCGGGATAGCCGGCGGTGGCGCGGCCGATGGCTTCCAGCGCGGCCAGCGTGAGATCAACCCGGGCGTCGGTGGCGACGGCGGCCTGCTCTTCTTCAAAGCGTTGAATGCCTGCGGCGATGTTGGTGTCGAGGTCGGCGATCTTGGCCAGCGCCTCGGGGTTCACCAGGGGTTCGTCGCGGGTCAGGTGCACGGAGCGTTCGGGATTGAATTTTTCCAACGCCGCCTGCAGCAGGGCGGGGTCGGAGGTGAAATCCTGCAGCACGAAAAGCTGGCTGGTCAGCGCCAGGATGGCCATCCGGTCCTGCGGGCGGAGCTGCGTGTGTAGGTAGCGCAGCATCTGGTCGCGGGCGTACGCCTGGTCCTGCTGCGGGGTGTTCAGGGCGTCGAGTAGGAGAACGGTGAGCGGCCCGGGCGGCATCCGGTATTCCGGCCGGTTGGTGTAGACGTGCTCAGGCAGGGGCGGCGGTGCTGGGCGCTGTGCCATCCGCACCGCCGGCTGCTCCAGCGAGAAGAACGCGATGGGGCGCGCCTGGTCGTTGTCAAGCAGGGTGAAGTCTTCTTTACGGAGGTCGGTCACCGGCTGGCCTTTCTTGTCGGTGACGACGACGTCGACCAGCACCAGCCGCGTCGTGATGCGCAGCACCGCGGCCGGCAGGTCGGGCGGGGAGGCGGGCGCCTGGGCAGAGAGCCAGAAGGCGCCGGCCAGCGCCGCCAGCAGCGCGACCGCGGCACATCTCCGGACACAGTGACTTGTGGTGGTGAAAGGCATCGCCGCTCGGCTACCGGATAGTTAAACCCCCGAAACACCTGTGGGGTTTCACCTTTCTTTTGTCTCGGAGCGGGGTTCAGTGTTACTCCGATTGTTCTTCAGAGTCAATCACGCCGGTCTGTCAGGCGCATTGAAAAAGTGGAACCCTGAAGGGTTCCGCCACAGCCTTCCCCCCGCGCCTTCTAAGCCCTCTCCCTGTCTCCGGCTGCGTTCTGCGTCGAGAACGCATTCCGGACGCATTTCCGGGCAATCCTCAGAGCGTCCCCACCCTCGGGAGTCGCCCGCGCCGGGGGCCGGGCGGCTGGCTTATAATGCCCGGACTGCGCTCGTGCCCAAGATGACGTCAGTGCCGCGGCCGGTTCTGCTTGCGCTGGCGGTTGTGTTCGCCGGCGCCACCACGCTCTACGCGGGCATCTGGATGAAGTACGTCCGCTGGCGCCCGCAGGCCTTCCTGGGGGTCGACTTCGACTACGCCCCGTTAGCCCAGGCCATGCTAGTTCACCAGGTCGTCGCCGGCAGCGCCGCCGAGCAAGCGGGCTTGCGCGCCAGCGACCGCATCGTCGCGGTCAACAGTCGTTCTCTCGAAAGCTTGGAGCCGTTCTGGGAGGCTGTGGTGCGGGGCCGGCCGGGTGACCGCGTTCGGTTGAGCGTCGAGCGCCCTGAGGCCCCCGGACGGTTGCAGCTAGATGCCACTTTACGCGCTCGGCCGGATCCGGACGCGAATGCGCCCCTGGCCCAGACCTTGGCTGCCCAATTGATTTTCTGCTACCCGGTTCTGTTCCTGGCCGTGGGGTTGCCGGTTCTCTTCCTGCGGCTCGACGACCTCAACGCCTGGCTCCTCTCTCTGTTGTTCGCCAGTATGATTGCGGGGGCGCCCCTGCTTCCCTTTGAGCCGGCCATCCACCCAGCTTTGCGCGGCTTTGCGCTGGCCTACAAGGTGGCGTTTAGTGGAGTGTCAGCGGCGCTCTTCTATTTCTTCTTTGCCGTCTTTCCTAGCCCCTCTCCCATTGAGCGTCGCCTGCCGTGGCTGAAGTGGGTGCTGCTGGGGAGCGCCCTGGCGGTGTCGGTTCCGCTGGCCCTGTGGGGATTCTGGGAGGGTTACTCTCATCGTCTGGTGGAGTGGGCTAGGCAGAGTTGGGTCCAGCTCGCTCTCTTCCTGGTGGTTGCGTACGGCCTGGGCACGTTTGCCCTGGGATTGATCTCGCTGGTCTGGAACAGCTTGCGTGCCCCCAGCGCCGAGGCGCGCCGCAAGACCCGCGTGATGGTCTGGGGCACGGTGGCGGCGGTGGCCCCCATCCTTCTCTTCAGCGGGATAGCGGCCGCCATGGGGCGGGAGATCTACTCGTTTCCTTTCTGGGCCTGGGCGCTGGTGGTGCTGGCATTGTTCCTTCTGCCGTTGTCCTTTGCCTATGCCGTCGTCATGCACCGGGTGCTGGAAATCCCTGTGCTGCTCAGGCGCAGCGCCCGCTACCTGTTGGTGCGCCGCGGCGTAGACATCCTGCTGTTGCTCTTGGCCCTGTTGTTCTTTGAGGTTGCGACGGGATTTGCCGACTTTTTCGAAGAGTCCTTCGGCGGCTCGCAGGGCACCCTCGTTTCTGGGGTCGGATTCGGTATGGTATTCGGCGTGCTCTTCTTGCTGGCGCATCGGCACTTGGAGGCGCGCCTCGGGCGGCGGATTGATCGTGCCTTCTTCCGCAGCGCCTATGATGCCCGGCAAATCCTCGAAGACCTGGCCGAGAAGACGCGCACGGCGACCAGCCGCGAAGAGCTGGCGACGCTGTTGCGCCGCCAGGTACGCGAGGCGCTCTACCCGCACACCCGCCACGTCTACTTGGCAGACAGCAGCGGGCAGCTCCGGGCGGTGAGCAGCGACGTCCCCGCCGAGCTCGAAGCCCTGCCGCACGACTGGCCGCTGCTGGCCGTACTGGCCCGCCGCGGCCAGCCTCTCGACGTGCCGCCACCGGAGGCCCGTCGCGAGTCCACCTTCTTCCTGCTCGACCCTTTGCAGCCCGAGTGCTTGGTGCCGCTGGTGGGCCGCGAGGCCAACCTGGTCGGCCTGCTGGTGCTCGGCCCGCGGCTCTCCGAAGAGCCCTACTCGAGCGAAGACAAACGCTTGCTTGCTTCGGTGGCGAGCCAGGCGGCCGCGGCGGTGGAGAACATCCGTCTGGCGGAGACCATCGCCGAGCGCCGGGAAGCCGAGCGGCTGGCCGCGCAGGAGATTGAAATCGCCAAGAAGGTGCAGACGCGGCTGTTTCCGCAGAAGAAGCCGCCGCTGCAAACCCTCGACTACGCTGGCCACTGCCTGCAGGCGCGCGCTGTCGGGGGCGACTACTACGACTTCCTCGAGTTGGGGCCGGGGCGCGTCGGCCTGGTGCTGGCCGACATCGCCGGCAAGGGGATTTCCGCCGCGCTGCTGATGGCGAACCTGCAGGCCAACCTGCGCAGCCAGTACGCCGTGGCGCTGGAGGATCTGCCGCGGCTGCTGCGCTCGGTGAATCGGCTGTTTTGCGAGAACACCGAGCCGGCCAACTACGCTACCGTGTTCTTCGCCGTTTACGAGGACGCCACGCGGCGGCTGCAATACGAGAACTGCGGGCACAACCCGCCGCTGCTGGTGCGCGCCGCCGGCGCAGTGGAGCGGCTGCGGGGGACGGCAACCGTGCTGGGGATGTTCGAGAACTGGCACTGTGCCGTGGCGGAGGTGGAGATCGAGCCCGGCGACCTGCTGGTGATTTACTCCGACGGCGTCAGCGAAGCGGCGAGCGACACCGAAGAGTTGTTCGGTGAAGCGCGCCTGCTCGAAACCATCCAGGCCCACTGCCACGGCTCGGCCGAGGAGGTCTTGCGGGCGATTGTGGCTGCCGTCGAGCAGTTCAGCGGCCGGGAGCAGGAAGACGACATCACGCTCGTTGTAGCCCGCGCCCGCTGAAACTAACTAGTCCTCCAGTTCCGACTTGGCTTCCAAGATGGCTTGGTCGACTTTGGCTTCTTCCCGCTTATCCTGGTTGTCGACCATGTCCCAGACCGGGTCTTCGGGCAATTCCAGGTCGCGCGCCTTCCCGGTGCGGGTGTGGCGGACGAGCAGGACGTAGTTCCCCTGGTTTTCGTCGTGGCTCTTGAGTTCGACCTTCAGGTCGGGCGCCAGCTCGCGCAGACGGGCTTCAATGGCCGCCCAGTATTTATCGTCCTCGCCCATCGCGGCTCCTTCCCCGTGCCGTCAGCACGCGAGCGCGTCCCGGGTGAACTCCAACCCGTCGAGCTGCCCCAGCAGCGTCACCGCCACCAGCGTGGGCTGGAAAAACTCCTGTGCCGCGGCTTGCATCTCTTCCGGCCGCACGGCATCAATCGCGGCCAGTACCTCCTCGGCGGGGAAGAACCGCGCGAAATAGATCTCCTGCCGCGCCAGGTACGACATCCGCGAGGTCGTGGATTCGAGCGAAAACATCAGGCTCGCCTTCAGGTTCTCCTGCGCCCGGCGCAACTCTTCCGCCGACACCGGCTCGCGCTTCAGCCGGCGGAACTCCTCGAGGGTCAACCCGAGGGTCTGCTCCGCCGTCTCGCGCGCCGTGCCGGCATAGACGGTGATGCAGCCCGTGTCGCGGTAGGCCTGCAAGTCGGAAAAAATGGCGTAGGCCAGCCCTTCGCGCTCGCGGATTTTCTGGAACAGGCGCGAGCTCATCCCGCCGCCCAGGATGGTGTTCAGCAGCGCCACCGCGTAGCGCTGCTCGTGCGGCAGCGGATAGGAGGGCACGCCCAGGCAGAGGTGCACCTGCTTCAACTCCTGCTTGCGCCGCGTCGTAATGGCCGCCTCGGGCGTCGGCGTCCAGTCGCGGTAGCCGTCCGCCTGCGGCCGCAGGTGGCTGAACTTCCTTTCCACCATCTCCACGAAGCGCTCGTGCTCCAACTGCCCCGCCGCGGTGATGAGCATCTGGTTCGGCACGTACCAGCGGCGGAAGAACCCCTCCACCAGGTCGTGGTGGAACCCCCCGAGCGTCTCCCGCGTCCCCAGAATCGGCCGCCCGATGGGATGGTTCCGCCAGAAGTTCTGCAGGAAGATTTCGTGCAC
The DNA here is from genome assembly GCA_016189965.1 of Acidobacteriota bacterium. Lineage (GTDB taxonomy): Bacteria > Acidobacteriota > Terriglobia > Acidiferrales > 2-02-FULL-67-57 > JACPRL01. The sequence goes on from JACPRL010000024.1 coordinate 7,785, forward strand.
TAGGTAGTCGGGGTTGTCCTCGTCCATCTTCATCTCTTCCAGGATGACCCCGCGCTCCTTCTCGATGTCCGACTCGCGGAAGACCGGGGCCAGGACCAGGTCGGCCAGGATGTCAAACCCCTGCGCGAGGTGCTCGTCGAGCACTTTCATGTTGAAGCAGACGTACTCCTTGGCCGTGAACGCGTCGAGGTGGCCGCCCAGCCGGTCGGCGGCGCGGGCAATCTCCTCCGCCGACCGGTGCTCAGTCCCTTTGAACACCATGTGCTCGATGAAGTGCGAGATGCCGTTCACCTCGGCCGGCTCGACCCTGGAGCCGCTCTTCACCCACACCCCCATCGCGACGGTCTTCACCTGCGGCATCTGCTCGGTGATGACTACCAGCCCGTTCGGCAGCACATCTTTCCGGATTGTGGCCAGCTCTTCAGTCATTCTGTCGTTTCCGTTTGAGGCCGCGCTCGAGCCACGCGGCGTCGCCCAGGGCGCCCTTTCCTCGGCCGGAGCCGAGCCTTTCTATTATCTCACGGGGGCGATTTTCTACGCCGCCCGTAAGACCTTATGTATCAATCTGTTGAAGCTAACCAGCGGGCTTGTTCCCCCTCCGACCATCCACTACAATAGGCTTGAGAAGCCGACCGATGCCGACTGAACTCCTCCAGCTTACCCTCGACGAATTACGCCAACTGGCGGCCCAGTGGGGCGAGCCGGCCTACCGCGGCAACCAGCTCTATCACGCCCTCTACGTCGAGCACCGCCGGCAGTTCGAGCAGATGACCAACCTCCCCTTGAGCATCCGCCAGCGCCTGGCTGGCGAGGCCACTATCACACTGCCGGAGATCGCTGCTCGCTACGTCTCCGCCGACGGCGCCATCCGCTACCTGCTGCGCCTGGCCGACGGCAAGACCATCGAAACCGTCTGGATGCCCGAGAGCAATCGGCAGACTCTTTGCCTCTCCACTCAGGCTGGCTGCGCCGTTGACTGCCACTTCTGCGCCACCGCTCAGCTCGGCCTGCTGCGCAACCTCACCGCGGGCGAAATCGTCGGGCAGGTGCTCGTCGTGCTGGACGACCACCGCGACACCCTTCGCCCGCGCACCAACGTCGTCCTGATGGGGCAGGGCGAGCCGTTGCTCAACTACGACGTCACACTGCGCGCCGTCCGCCTGCTGGCTGACCCCGCCGGGATGAACATCCCACTGCGTCGCATCACACTCTCCACCTCCGGCATCGTCCCCGGCATCCGCCGCTTGGCCGGCGAAGTCGTTCGCCCCAAGCTCGCTGTCTCGCTCAACGCTACCACCGATGAGCAGCGCAGCGCCCTGATGCCCATCAATCGCAAGTACCCGATTGCCGAGCTACTCGCCGCCTGCCGCGACTACCCCCTGCGCCCCTGGGAGCGGCTCACCTTCGAATACGTCATGCTGGGCGGCACGAACGATTCGCCCGAGGACGCGCGCCGCCTCGCCGGGCTCATCGGCGGCCTGCGCGCGAAGATCAACCTGATTCCTTGGAACGCGGTGCCCGACCAGCCCTATCGCGCGCCCACCGAAGACGCCCTCGACACTTTCCAGCGCCTCCTGCGGGAGGCTGGCTGCTTGGCCTTCATCCGCCGCTCCCGCGGCCAGGACGTCTTCGCTGCCTGCGGCCAGCTCGCCCTGCTCGAACTCCCCGCCGGACCGGATTAGCCACAAAGGCACAAAGAAAGGAATTTCATAAATAGTTTTCTTTGACGATGTGGCTGTCTTCTACCGGCAGTGGCCCGCCCCCGCGGTGGTGGGAGTGGAGAGCTCCGGCTACGCCCGGTGGTTCCATCAACTGGTCGAGGGCTGTGGCCACCGGCTGTTGGTCGGGGATGCCTATGCCATTCGCCAGTTTGCCCGCCGTCGGCAGAAGAACGACCGGCGCGACGCCGCCCTGCTGCTCGACCTGCTGGTGGCCGGGGAGTTCCCCGCCGTCCACATGCCGCCGCCGGCCAGCCAGGAAGTGCTCACCCTGCTGCGCCATCGCCATCGGCTGGTGAAGATGCGCACCCTGCTGAAGAACAGCCTGCAGGCCCTGGCCCTGAACTACCGCCTGCGCCGGGGCCCGGGCTTGTTCACCGAGCGCGGCCGGGAAAACCTCCAAGCCCTGCCGGTCACCCCCGCCGAGGCCTGGCATCGGCAGGACGCCCTGCAGTTGCTGAAAGAATTCCAGGACAGGGTGCTGGCCCTGGAGCAAGAGTTGGCCGCCCGCGCCCCAGCCGATCCGCGCGTCGGCCGGCTGAGAACCCACCCCGGCGTCGGGCTGCTGACGGCGCTGGCCTTCGTGCACACCCTCGAGCCGGTCCGCCGCTTTGCCCACCCCAGCCAACTCGCCGCCTACTGCGGGCTGGATCCCCAGGAGCACTCCAGCGGCGAGGTGCAGCGCTTCGGCCACATCTCCAAGCAGGGCAACCGCCTGTTGCGTTTCCTGCTCACCGAAGCTGCCCAGGCTGCTGTGCGCCCGGGTCAAGACCCTGAGCTGCGACGCTTCTACTTCCACCTGCGGGAGAAGAAGAACTCGGCGGTGGCCACCGTAGCTGTGGCCCGCAAGCTGGCGCTCCGGTTGTTCGTGCTGTTGCGCGACCAGATCGATTACGACGAATTCTGGCGCCGAGGTCGAGACGCGCGGCGTGCCCGCAAGACACAGAGGCCCGTGCTGGCCTGACTCTTTGATTGGGCCGCCCGCCTCCGGCGGGCCGGGCTCCCCCGACCCGCCGGAGAGCGAAAGCGTCGTCATGAGCTACCATGCTCGCATAGATGTTTGATCTCGACCCGGATCATGAAAGACCTTGACAGAGGCGCGCGCCTCATAGATGTGTCTTCGTGTCTTCGTGGCCAATCAACTATTCAACTAATCCCCCGTTTCAACTAGGATTCCCTCGCCTTGCCGTCCGACACCGTCTCCGTTGCCGCCCGTGAAGATGAGCTGGCGCGCCGCTTGACCCCGCGCCAACTCGGGATGATTGCGCTGGGCGGCGCCATCGGCACCGGGCTGTTTCTCGGCTCCGGTATCTCCGTCCGGCTGGCCGGCCCCGGCGTCATCCTGTCCTACGTCCTCGCCGGCTTCATTGCGCTCTTTCTGGCCTGGGCGCTGGCGGAGATGGCGATCGCCCATCCCGTCGCCGGCTCCTTCGGCGTCTACGCGGAAATCTACCTGCATCCCTGGGCCGGCTTCACCATGCGCTACTCCTACTGGCTGGCCCAGGTCATCGCCATCGGCAGCGAGGTCGTCGCTGCCGCCATCTACTGCAGCTTCTGGTTCCCGCACGTCCCTGGCTGGCTCTGGGTAGTGCTCTTCTCCCTCGTGCTGCTGGCCGCCAACGCCTGGAGCGTGGCCAGCTTCGGCGAATTCGAGTACTGGTTCGCCCTCATCAAAGTCGTGACGATCATCCTGTTTCTAGTGGTCGGCGTCGGCCTGCTCTTCGGCTTTGGCCCGCTGGAGCCGGTCGGCTTCTCGAACTACACCGCGCACGGCGGCTTTCTGCCCCACGGCTGGACCGGCGTGCTGCTGGCCATGACGCTGGCGCTGTTCAGCTACTTCGGCGTCGAAGTCGTCGCCGTCACCGCCGGGGAAGCCCGCGAGCCCGAGCGCACCGTCCCCCGCGCCCTGCGCTCGGTCTTCTGGCGCTTGGGGCTGTTCTACGTTGGCGGCATCGCGCTGCTGGTCGGGCTGGTGCCGTGGTCGGCCGTCGGCCTTGAGGCCAGCCCCTTCGTGCGCGCCTTCGAGGCGGTCGGGCTGCCCGGGGCGCCCTCGGTGATGAACTTCGTCGTGCTCACTGCCGCGCTCTCCAGCGCCAACACCAACCTCTACCTCACCTCGCGCATGCTGTTTTCGCTTTCCCGCGGCGGCTATGCTCCGGCGCGCCTCGGCCGGCTCACCCGTCGCGGCATCCCGCTCTGGGCGCTTCTCACTTCGAGCGGCGGCATGGCCGCCGCGGTCGTGGCGCAGAAGTTTGTCCCCCAGCAGGCCTATCTGTATATGATTGGCGCTGCCTTCTTCGGCGGCCTCTACGTCTGGGTGATGATTCTCGCCACGCACCTCGCCTTTCGCCGGCGCCGCGGCCACGGCTCCGACCTGACTACTTTCATGCCGGCGTTTCCTTACCCAACGCTCGTGGGGCTCGCGGGCCTCGGCGTCGTCGGCGTCGCCACACTGTTTGTTCCCGGCTTGCGCATCACCTTGCTGGCGGGACTGCCCTGGCTGGCGCTGCTGTCTCTGATCTACATCCTCTGGCATCGGCGCCGTTCCCCATCAACCGATTAACCGATCGACCGATGAACCGACAAACCGGCTACAATGTCCGCCTGATGAAAGAGCTCCTCGAATACCGCGCCGAGTTCCCCATCCTCGAAACCACCACCTACATGATCAGCAACTCGCTGGGCGCCATGCCGCGGAGCGTTTCGGCCTCGCTCGAACGCTACGCGCGCGCCTGGGCTACGCGCGGCGTCCGCGCCTGGGAAGAAGGCTGGTGGGAAATGGCCGTGGCGCTGGGCGACAAGGTCGCTCCGCTCATCGGCGCCGACCCGGGAACGATTTCGCTGCACGAGAACGTCACCCTTACCCAGGCGGTCATCGCCTCCTGCTTCCGCTTCGACCGCCCGCGCCGCAGGGTCGTCCTGAGCGACAAAGAGTTCCCGTCGGTGGTTTACTTCTGGCACGCGCAGCGGCGCTATGGCGCCGAGATTGAGCTGGTGCGCACGGCGGAAGACCCGCTGCGCGTCCCGACTGAAAAATTGCTGGCCGCCATTGATGAGAGGACGCTGCTGGTTCCGCTCTCGCATGTTTTGTTCCGCAGCGCCTACGTGCAGGACGTCGCGGCCATCGTCGAGAAGGCACACCGCGCGGGCGCCCGCGTCATCCTGGACGCCTATCAGTCGGCGGGCGTCTTGCCGGTCGAGGCCAAGAAGTGGCGGGTGGACTTCTGCGTCGGGGGCACGCTCAAGTGGCTCTGCGGCGGCCCCGGCGTCGCCTACCTTTACGTCCGCCCCGACCTGCGGGCCGAGTTCGAGCCCAGTGTGACCGGCTGGCTCGCCCATCCGCGCCCGTTTGATTTTGAGGTCGGCCCGGGCGCCTACCGCGACGACGCTTTCCGCTTCCTCAACGGCACGCCGCACATCCCCGCTTTTTATGCCGCCGAGCCTGGCCTCGACATTATCGGGCAGGTGGGCGTCGAGCCTATCCGCCGGCGCTCGCTCGAGCTCACGCGACGCCTCATCGAAAAGGCTCGCGGCTGCGGCTGGCGCGTGCACACACCGGACGCTGACGCGGAGCGCGGCGGAACCGTCACCCTCGACGTCCCGCGCGGGCCGGAGGTTCTGCAAGAGCTCCTCCGCCGCGAGGTGCTGGTTGATTACCGGCCGAGCGCCGGCATCCGCGTCTCCCCGCACTTCTACAACACCGAAGAGGAGTGCGACCGCCTCCTCGCCGCCATCTCCGAAATTCTCGCCGCCTGATCGTGCGTTGTGGCGTTCGGTAGGACAGGCATTCCTGCCTGTCTGGCCGCGCGGCGGCCATGGCCTTCTCCCTCTGGGGACTACCGGCGTCGCTCCGCCAACCAGCCTATCAGCGGCGGCAGCCAGCACAGGTTGGCCGCAATCGTCTCCACCGCCGTCCGCACTTGCGTTGTGGGGCTGAAGCCCAGCAGCCGCGCCGCCAGCAGCCCCACAGGAACCACAAGTATCACAGCCAGGCTGGTCAGCATCACCGGATGCCGCGCGTAACGGCCGAGCGCTGCGCCCCAACCCGTTTCTTGTCGCCGCAAATAGACGAGACCGGAGACGTTGGCGCCGATTTGGTCGCTCATGGCGTAGAAGAAGGGAATGTAGAACGCCTCGACCCCGTAGACGTCTACGCCGGCCCAGCGGCTCCCCCAGTCAACGAGCCACGGGACTGCCATCCCCAGC
>JACPRL010000025.1 GCA_016189965.1 Acidobacteriota bacterium
CCCCTCGCCCCCCGCTTTGCCCCCATGTAGGGCGACCGGCTCGCCTCTCGCTTGAAAAGCAAAATGGGGCTTTTGAAGCCTTTGTTCGCTTCAAAAGCCCTTTGGTGGGTTGAATCTGCTTCGCGCCGCTAGACGCTGAACGAGCTGCCGCAGCCGCAGGTGGACTTGACGTTGGGATTGCTGAACTTGAACCCCGAGCCTTCCAGCGTCTCGATGTAATCCACCTCGGTCCCGTCCAGGTACATCAGGCTGGTCTGGTCGACGTAAACCCGCAGCCCGTCGAACTCCATCACCTTGTCCATCGGTGTGGGCTCGTTGTCGAAAACCATCTGGTACTGGAAGCCGGAGCAGCCGCCGCCGATCACCCCGATGCGCAGGGCGCCCGGGCGCGGGTTCTGCTGCGCCATCACTTCCTTGACCTTGTCAATCGCGCTTCCCGTCACGTTCAGTCCCATTGCGTTTTCCTCTCGAAGCCTCTTCGTCTCCCGAGGCCGCTACCTCAGCCTCGCCCTCGTTCATTTATAGCAGTTGCGCCTTTTGACTGTCAAGCCGGGCGAGGAAGTCGCGGAGAAGAATCTCGTCGGCAGCAAATTCGCCCAGGGGCGCTCCGCCGTGCCAATCCGAGCCGCCTGTGGTGACCAGGTTGTACTGGCGCGCTAGGGCCTGCCATTGTGCGGCCGGCTCCAGCCCCCGGCGCTGGTTGGCGGCTTCGATGCCGTCGAGTCCCAGTGCGACGAGCTCCTCGAGCCGCCGCCGGAACTGTCGCCGGCCCGGATGGGCCCAGACGGCGAGCCCACCACCAGTGTGGATGGTCTCGATGACTCGGGCAACCGGCTCCTCAAACGGCGGCACCAGGCCGCGGCGGCTCTCCATGTAGCGGCGCCAGGCCGCGCGCGCCGAGCGGGCGTAGCCGCGCTGGGCCAGCAGAATGGCCAGGTGCGATGTCGTAACGCTCTCGCAGCAGGCGGCGCAGGGCAGGTCTTCAAAGCGCGCCGGCACGCCGCGCGCTTGGAGGCGTTCAATGGCCGTCCGCAGGCGCTCGCGGCGAAACGCCTGCATCCGCCCGAGGTGTGCGGCCACTTCCCTGCCCGGCAGCCGGGGAAAGTAGCCGAGGATGTGGATCTCCTCAGCGTCGAACGCGGCAGTGAATTCGGCGGCGCACAGCAGGCTGAGGCCCGCGCGCGCCGCGCCGGCTTGGGCTTCCGGCCAGCCGCCCAGCGAGTCATGGTCGGCCAACGCCACCAGATCGAGCCCTGCTTCGCGTGCCTGTTCAATCACGCCGGCGGGCGAGTCCGCGCCATCCGAGTAGTAGCTGTGCAGGTGCAGGTCAGCGCGCATCGCGACTCAGTTTACCATCTTGGCTGCGCTGGGCGCACCGGCTCGTCACCGGTTGCTGCGCGGCCGGTTTGCCCGTAGAATGCAGACGGACTCAGGGCGCGAACCAAATGCATCGTGTGACGCTCATACCGGGCGACGGCATCGGTCCCGAGGTGGCCGCGGCCACCCGGCGCATCCTCGCCGCTACCGGCGTGCCGATTGAATGGGAGGAAGTGGCCGCCGAGCCGGTGGCCGACCGCCGGAACGAGCGCTTCCTGCACGCCGACTGGCTCGACTCCATCCGGCGCAACCGCGTGGCGCTCAAGGGGCCGATAGCGACGCCGGTGGCCGAGGGCCACCGCAGCCTCAATGTTGCCTTGCGGCAGGCACTCGAGCTCTATGCCAACCTGCGCCCGGTGCGCAACCTGCCCGGGCTCAAGACCCGCTTCGAGAATATTGACTTGATCATCGTCCGGGAGAATACCGAGGACCTCTACGCCGGCCTCGAACACACCGTCGTCCCCGGCGTCGTGGAAAGCCTGAAAATCATTACCGAGAAAGCTTCCACGCGCATCGCGCGCTTCGCGTTCAACTACGCCCGCCAGCATGGCCGGCGCCAGATTACGGTCGTGCACAAGGCCAACATCATGAAACTCTCCGACGGCTTGTTCCTCACCTGCTGCCGTCGCGTCGCCCAGGAATTCCCCGATATTCGCTGCAACGAACTGATCGTGGACAACGCCAGCATGCAGCTCGTGCTCAAGCCCGAGAGCTTCGATATCATCCTCACCCCCAACCTCTACGGCGACATCGTCTCCGACCTCTGCGCCGGCCTGGTGGGCGGCCTGGGCGTCGTCCCCGGGGCCAACATCGGAGACGAGTATGCGGTCTTCGAAGCCGTCCACGGCACCGCGCCCGACATCGCCGGCCAGAACCGCGCCAACCCAACGGCGATGACCTTTTCGGCCGCCTTGATGCTTGAGCATCTGGGAGAAACCAACGCCGCGGCGCTTGTCCGCCGCGCCCTCGGAAGTGTGTATCAAGCCGGGCGCCCCCTTACCCCCGACCTGGGCGGCACAGCCACGACGACCGAATTCACCGACGCTGTCGTGGCCGCCCTCGAACGCCTTCGCGCTGGCTCTCCGGTCAAGGCTTAACGTGGCTCGCCCCCGCCCCGTTGGCGTCGTGCTCTTCCAACTCGGCGGTCCCGACTGCCTCGACGCGGTCGAGCCTTTTCTCTTCAATCTCTTCTCCGACCCCGACATCATCGAGTTCCCCTTTTCCCGCTTGACTCGCCCGGCCATCGCCCGCCTGCTGGCCCGCCGCCGCGCCGCCAAAGTCCGTGAGCATTACCGCGAGATCGGCGGTGGCTCGCCCCTCCTCGAGCTCACCCGCGCACAGGCAGCCGCCCTCGAAGCCGAGCTTCGTCGGTCGCTCGACACCCGCGTCTGGGTCGCCATGCGCTACTGGCACCCGTTGATTGAAGAGGTCATCGCCCAGATCCGCGAAGCCGACCTCGACGAACTCGTCCTCCTCCCTCTCTATCCGCAATACTCAAAAGTCACCACCGGCAGCAGCCTCAACGAGTGGGAGCGGCGTTCCCGCCGTGCCGGATGGCGCATGCCGGTCAAAATTGTCCCTGACTTCTACCGCCACACGCTCTTCCTCGACGCCCTGGTCGAAAAAATCAATTCCACTCTGGCGCGATTCCCTGCCGGCGAGCCTGTGACGCTGGTATTCAGCGCCCACGGCGTCCCCATGAGCGTCATCGAGGCCGGCGACCCCTACCAGGAGCAAACCGAAGCCACCGTCCGGCTGGTGATGGAGCGCGGCGGCTGGTCGCATCCCCACCTGCTCTGCTACCAGAGCCGGGTCGGCCCCGGCCGCTGGACCGAGCCCATGCTCCACACCGCCTTAGAGCGCCTGCGCCCTGGCGCCGGGGACGGCGGGGGCGCCGGAGCGCGCAACGTGCTGGTGATTCCCATCTCCTTCGTCACCGAGCACATCGAAACCCTCCACGAGATTGACCTCGAAGCCCGAGCCCAGGCCGCCTCCCTCGGCTTTGCCCGCTTCGAGATGATGCCCGCGCTGAACGATTCCCCCACCTTCATTCGCGCGCTGGCCGACCTGGTGCTCACCGCCGTCAGCGCCGAGGTTCCCAGCCGCGCCGAGTTCTCTTGACAGCCGTGGGGAGTCCTGCGGTAGGATAAAATTTCGCTTCAGGGTGGACAGAACTCCACAACGCGGTTCGCGCGCAGGGCCCGTGTAGGAGTATGACCGAAACGCCGGAGAAAAAAGCGGCCGCTGCTGCCTCGCCCAAGGACAGCAAACCGGTTGAGCCGGTCAAGCTCCGCCGCCGCATTATCTGGGCGACCATCTGGAGCTTTGTGGGCGTCAATTTCCTGATGATCATGCGCTTCTTCTTTCCCCGCACGCTCTTCGAGCCCAAGACCATCTTCACCATCGGCACGGCCGGTGACTTCGGCCTGGGGGTCGAGACCAAGTTCCAGCAAGACTACCGCATCTGGGTGGTCAAGAAGGCCGATCGGCTCTTTGTGATTTACGCCCGCTGTACCCATCTCGGCTGCACCCCGGACTGGAAGCCCAGCGAAAACAAGTTCAAGTGCCCCTGCCACGGCAGCGGTTATGACAGCGACGGGGTCAACTTCGAAGGCCCGGCGCCGCGCCCGATGGACCGCGCTTACGTCGAGATGAACGCTCAGGGGCAGGTTGTGGTCGACACCGCGCGCCTCTTCCTGTGCGAAAAGGGCAAGCGCTGCCAGTTTGACGACCCCGGCGCCTTCATCCCCGTCTGATCACTGGAGAGGGTGAGCCACGGAGGGCTTGATGGCTGAGAAGAACAACGCCAAGCCGAACAACAAGCGAGGCCTCACCGCCCTCCTCGAGCAGGCGCAGGAAAAAAGCAAGGCGCTGAAAGAAAAAGTTATCGAAGAGGCCAAGGCGCTCAAGGAGCCGGAGAAGACCCAGCTCTTCCGCTCCATCTTCCGCGTCAAGCACGACGAGCAGCCGCGCAACCGCGCCCTGAGCGTGCTGACCAACGTCTTCTTCCATCTCCATCCGGCCAAGATCAACCGCGACGCCGTCCGCTACAGCTTCACCTGGGGCATGGGCGGCCTCACCTTCTACCTCTTCCTCGTCCTCACTTTCACCGGCGTCCTCCTGATGTACTACTACCACCCCACCAAGGCCCAGGCCTTCCGCGACATCCTCTACCTTGAACACGACGTTCCCTTCGGCAAGCTCCTCCGCAATATGCACCGCTGGGCCGCTCACCTGATGATCATCACCGTCTGGCTCCATATGTTCCGCGTCTTCCTCACCGGCTCCTACAAGCGCCCGCGCGAATTCAACTGGTGCATCGGCGTCATCCTCATGGTGCTCACCCTGCTGCTCTCCTTCACCGGCTACCTGCTGCCCGACGACCAGCTCGGCTTCTGGGCGGTCACGGTGGGCACCAACATGGCGCGCGCCACCCCGCTGCTGGGCCACGAAGGGCCTTTTGGCGCGCAATTGGGGATGACGCCGTACAACGACGTGCGCTTCGCCCTGCTGGGCGGCTCCATCGTCGACGCCAATGCCCTGCTCCGCGCCTATATCTGGCATTGCATTGCCATCCCCCTGCTGGCGGCCATCTTCATGGGGGTGCATTTCTGGCGCGTCCGCAAGGACGGCGGCATCTCCGGGCCTGCGCCCGTCACGCTGGAATCCGAAGTCAAGGAAGCGAAAGGGCCGACGCCCGTCATCATGCGCCCCAGCGGCATGCGCGAGTAAGGAGACTGAGGGACTCCAATGGATTGGCATCAGCTCTGGGAAATCACCTCGGCCCCCGACAACATCCCCATCGTCGCCCTGCTCTTCCTCGTCCCCTTCTACGCCTGGTACGGCCTGCGCCAGGCGCTGGAGAACGACCGGCTGGTGGCGCAGCTCGAAAAAGATCCCGCGATGGCCAAGACCCACCATCGCAAGACCCAGCCCTGGAAGCCAGGCTGGAGCCGCGAAGTGCACGTCTGGCCCTACCTGATGCGCATCGAGTTTCTCGCCGCCCTCATCGTCACTTTCATCCTCATGGTCTGGTCCATCACCCTCAACGCCCCGCTCGAAGAGCCCGCCAACCCCAACCTGACCATGAACCCCGCCAAAGCCCCCTGGTACTTCCTCGGCCTGCAGGAGATGCTGGTCTACTTCGACCCCTGGATCGCCGGCGTGCTGATGCCCACGCTCATCATCATCGGCCTGATGGTCATCCCCTACATCGACACCAACCCGCTCGGCAACGGCTACTACACCTTCAGGCAGCGCCCCATCGCCATCCTCTCCTTCTGCTTCGGCTTCCTCGGCCTGTGGGTCTTGATGATCATCATCGGCACCTTCATCCGCGGCCCAGGCTGGATGTGGTTCTGGCCCGGACAAACCTGGGACCACAACCGGCTGGTCTTTGAGGTCAACCGCGACCTGCATGAAATCTGGCCCTTCAGCGCCGTCATCCCGCAGACCAGTTGGCTAGCCAAAGGGCTCTTCGGCGGCGCCGTCGTGGCGCTCTACTACTTGCTGGCCGGCCTCGCCGTCCACAAGGTCTTCGTCCTGAATGAATTCACCCGAAAAATCTACCGGCGCATGGGCCTGGTGCAGTACCTGACGGTGCAGTTCTTCTTCGTCACCATGCTTGGGCTGCCGGTGAAGATGCTGTTGCGTTTGCTCTTTCGCATCAAGTACGTCTGGGTTACGCCGTGGTTCAACATTTGAGCGCGGGCGGCGGAGTTTTCCGGGAGGGAACGCGTGCCTGAGGAGACCCCTGAACGGCTGAGCGACGACCCGATTGTCGGCCGCTCGATGAGCGGCGCGCTGCTCGCCGCTTCGCTCCTGCTGCTGGCCTCGCTGGCCTGGGCGCTCTACGACGAGTTCTATGGCCTGCGCCCCTGGAAGCTCTACCAGCAGCGCTTCGTCCAGCTCTATTCGGCCTACCTCGACAAGGCCATCCAGGAGCAGGCCGCCGCTGAAGAGGCCCTTGCCCAGACACCGACCTACCAGGGCCTCCTCCAGCAGTTGCAGGAGGCGCAGGCCGCCATCGCCCCCCGCGAAAAGGAGATCAACGACGAGCTCGCCATCATTGAGCAGCGGCTCACCGTGCTGACCACACTCTTTGCCAACGCCCGCGGCGAAGTGACGGCGCTGGTCTACGAGGCGGAAGTGGCCGCGGGAGAGGAACAACGCCAGCGCATCCTCGACCGGGTGGAGAAGGTCAAGCGCGGGCCCTTTCGCGCCCGCCTGCCCGTTCCCGACGGCACTCTTGAAACCATCGACTACAACTACGACCGGCTCGAATCCGACTACACCCACCTGCAGGCGCGCAAGGCTTTCCTGCTCTCCGAGCTGGCGCGGGTGCGCGAGCACGTCACCGAGCTGAACACCGAGCTCCGCGCCTACGTCGAAGAAAACACCCTGGGACTTTCCACCGCCCAACTCAAGGGTCTGCTCTCCAAGGCGAAGAAGTTCGACATCGACGTAAAGCAGATCCACGTGATCGAAACCGACCTGGTAGACCGCTGCGAATCCTGCCACCTGGGCATCCGCGAACCGCTCGAGCTGACCGGCGCCACTTGGGAGGAGGTGGCGTCCCAGGGCGGCAAGGGGAAGCCCTCCGCGGACGACAGGCAGTACGCCGCCTTCGTCAGCCATCCCAACCGTGAGCTCCTACGCATTCACGACCCGGAGCGCTTCGGCTGCTCCCCCTGCCACGGCGGCAACGGTCGCGCCACTTCGAGCGTCGTCAAGGGTCATGGCCGCCACAAGTACTGGCTCTGGCCGCTCCACTACCGCGAGAACTTCGAGGCCGGCTGCCAGCAGTGCCACGCCCGCGATATGGTGGTCGAGCACGCCCCGGTCTTGAACCGCGGCAAGGAGCTCTTTCGTCTCCGGGGCTGCGTCGGCTGCCACCGCTTTGAAGGCTTTGACGACGAGCGCGAGCGTCTGCAAGGCGTGGGCATGGCCATCCGTCGCATCAACCTGCAAAAGGCCGACTTCGAGCGCGAGATCAAGCTCAGCATCCGTCGCGGCGATGAAGCGCCCGACAACGAACAGGCGCAGCGCTACTACGCCCAGGCTGAAAACCTCCGCGTCCGCATCAGCGGCCTCGATGCCGAACTCGAGCAGCTTCGCCTGCAGGCGCGCAGCCTGCTGCGCGAAGAAAAGCGAATCGGCCCCAACCTGAAAGAGATTCGCGCCAAGTTGCGCCCGGAATGGATCCCGGTCTGGCTCCGCAGCCCGCATGCCTGGCGGCCCACCACCAAGATGCCGCGCTTCCGCCTGGACGAGACCGAAGTCCACGCCATCTCCGCCTTCCTCTGGCAGAACGCCCTGCCGGGTTCTGTGCCTCGCCAACCCGAGGGCAACCCGGCGCGAGGCAAACAACTGTTTGAAACCCGCGGCTGCCTGGCCTGCCATGCCCTGGGTGAGGGCGAGAGCGCCGTCGGTGGCACATTCGCCGCCAATCTCAGCCGCATCGGCGAGAAGGCGAACTACGACTACCTGGTGCGCTGGACTTACAATCCGCGCCAGCGTCTGCGGCCTTACTGCCCGCTCGAGAAACGTGACCTCACCCCCGAGGACTACGCCAAGCATGGGCTGCCCTTCGAGTTTGATTTGGAACACTCCCGCTGCCCCAACGACGGCGAAGAACTGCAGGTGCAGAGTGGCACCGTCATGCCCAGCCTGCGCCTCACCTGGGAGGACGCCCGCGATATCGCCACCTTCCTGATGGGTCAACGCCAGCAAGATCCAGCTTCCTACACCAAAGCCGACTACCTCGATAACCGCGAGCTCGCCGAGCAGGGCAAGTTCCTCGTCCGCCACTACGGCTGCGCCGGCTGCCACGAGATTGGTGGTTTCGAAACTGAGGGGCGCATCGGCACCGAGTTGACGGCCGAGGGCAGCAAGCCGGTCGAGCGTCTGGACTTCGCCCTGCTCACCGAACACGCCAAGCGCGGCATCCTTCCCGACGGCTCCCCTTCGCCCCGCGGCAAGTGGTATGACCACAAGGGCTTCTTCGAGCAGAAGCTCGCCAACCCGGGAGTCTACGACCAGGGCAAGATCAAACCGCCCCTTGAACGCCTCCGGATGCCCGAGCCCAACGTGACGCCGGAGGAAATCACTGCCCTCACTACCTTTCTCCTGGGCAGCGTCGACCCGGGCTACGGCTTCCCCACCGACTACCTCTACCACCCCGAGGACCGCCGCAAAGACATTCAGGACGGCTGGTGGATCGTCACCCGGTACAACTGCATGGGCTGCCACCAGATTCGCATCGGGCAGGAATCCGTGCTGATGACCCTGCCGGCCTACCAGACGCCCGAGGGGAAGGAGCAGCGCCCGCCGGTGCTCATCGGCGCCGGTGCGCGTCTGAACCCCGACTGGCTGGCGCGCTTCCTCGAAAATCCCGCCCTGAGCAAGACCGACTTGAACCGCAACGGCGTCCGCCCCTACTTGCAAGCGCGCATGCCCACCTTCAACCTTTCCCTCCGCGAGATTCAGACTTTGGTGCGGTTCTTTGCCGCGCTCTCCTCTCAGACGCAGCCCTACATTCCTCCGCCGGTGCGGCCGCTCACCGACGTCGAGCGTACGGTGGCGCGGCAGTTGTTCACCCATCCCGCAGCGCCCTGCCTGAAGTGCCACGCCACGGGCGACCCGGTGCACGACCGCAACGTCAACGCCCCCAACTTCCTCCTGGCGCGCGAGCGTCTGCAGCCGGCCTGGACCTTGCGCTGGATGCTCGACCCTGCCCGCATGATCCCGGGCACCGCCATGCCCTCCGGTTTGTTCCGTCGCGAGGGCGACCGCTGGGTGTTCTCCGGCCCGCTGCCGCCCGGCGCCCAGGTCTACAAGGGCGATCACGCCGAACTGTTGCAGCGCTACATCTTCGAGCTGACGGCGGAAGAGCAGCGTCGGCTCGCCGGCCGCGTGCCGGTCGGCCCGGCGGCAGCTTCGGCCGCGGGCAGCGGCATGGCCACGAATCTGGTAAAATCCCACTGAACCTCAGAGAAACGAAAGGGTGAAGAAACAATGAATCAACGAACACTAGTCGCACTCACAGCACTCTCGGTTGTAGCTCTGTTCGCAGGATGTAGCAAAGAACAACCGGCGGAAAAAGCGGCGCCCGCTCCCACCGCCGTGCCGGCGCCGGCCATCGACCCGGCCACGGCTGCCACCGTTGCGGGGAAGATTGTGTTCAAAGGTGGCAAGCCGCGGCGCGCCCCCATTCGGATGGATGCCGACGCCGCCTGCGCGGCCCTGCACAAGCAGCCGGTGATGTCCGAAGAGGTGGTGATCAACGACAACGGAACGCTGCGCAACGTCTTCGTCTACGTGAAGACGGGCCTGGGCGACCGGCCCTTCCCGCCCCCGGCCCAGCCGATGGTGCTCGACCAGCACGGTTGCCTCTACAGCCCGCACGTCATCGGCCTGCAGGTCAACCAGGAGCTGCAGGTTCTGAAC
>JACPRL010000027.1 GCA_016189965.1 Acidobacteriota bacterium
CCTCCAACCCAGCTAAACACTCCTCCTGTCATCCCGAGCGAAGCCCAGCCCCTTCGACGAAAGGGCTGGGCGAAGTCGAGGGACCTGCTTTTCCTAGAACTCGTTCTTGTAGACCCGCCCGCCTTTCATCACGAACTTCACCCGCTCGAGCACCCGCACGTCTTCCAGCGGGTTCCCGCCGACGGCGATGATGTCGGCCTGCTTGCCCGGCTCGAGGCTTCCGACCTCCTTTTCCATCCCCAGAGCTTCGGCTGCCACCAGCGTGGCCGAGCGGATGGCCGCGAGAGGCGTCATCCCCAGCCGCACCATGGCCGCGAACTCGCGTCCACCCAGCCCATGCGGAAACACCGATGTGTCGGTGCCGAAAGCCACCTTGACCCCGGCCGCGAAGGCGGCCCCCAGGCTGGGATCGCGCCGCTCCATCAGCGCCCGCATCTTCCGCAGGCCGTAGTCCGGGATACCCGCCTGCGCTCCCTCCTCCATGATGTACTCGGCGACGTAGACCGTGGGCACCAGGTAGGCGCCGCGCTCGCGCATCAGCGCAATGCCTTCAGCGTCAATCAGCGTGGAGTGCTCGATGGTGTCCACGCCGGCGCGGACGGCCAGCTTGATGCCTTCGGCGCCGTGGGCGTGCGCGGCGACGCGCCGGCCGAGCTGGTGCGCTTCCTCGACCAGCGCCTGCATTTCCTCCAGCGTGTACTGCGGCGCCTCGGGGTCGTCGCCCTTGGAGAGCACGCCGCCCGTGGCGCAGAACTTGATGACGTCGGCGCCGTACTTCACCACTTCCCGTACCTTCTCGCGCACCGCCCAGGGGCCGTCGGCCACGCCGCGGGCGCGGTGGGCGTATTCAGCCGGGAGCAGGTTTTCGTCGCAGTGTCCGCCGGTGGTGCCGAGCGAGGGGCCGCCGGCCACGAGGCGCGGCCCCGGGATGTCGCCGTCGTTGATGGCGTCGCGCAAGGCGATGTCTTCATAGGTAGTGGCGCCCACGTTGCGCACCGTGGTGAAGCCCGCCTCCAGAACCTTGCGCGCGGCGGCGACGCCGATGAGCGTCTGCCGCTGGGTCGAAAGGCCGAGGCCGTGGTAGCCGTAGGAGCGGTGGTCGGAGGTCAGGTGCGTGTGCGCGTCAATCAACCCGGGCAGCACCGTGGCTTGGCTGAGGTCAATGACTTCGGCATCGGCCGGCAGACGCAGGTTCTGGCCCACGGCGACGATGCGGCCGTCGCGCACCAGGATGATGACGTTCGATTTCAGCTCACCCGTGCGCACATCGAGCAGGCGCCCGGTGCGTATGGCCACCGCCCGCGGCGCCTCCTCTGCGTGGAGCAATCCCGCGCTCAGCCCCAGCAGCAGCAGCACAAAGAGCAGTCGTTTCAGCATCGTGTCCTCCCTCAAAAGTATTGGCTCAATTTCCTAGCCATCACCCCCACCCAGCGTTGTCATCCTGAGCGAAGTCCCGTCCCGAAGGTTCGGGACGGGACGGAGTCGAAGGATCTGCTTTTCGCTCCACCGCCAGCACTTACGCGGCCGCTTCTAGTCTTTTTCTGCCACGAAAATCATCTCCGGCGAATCGTTCCGCAGCGGCGAGCGGTCGAAGTCACCGTAGAGTGCCGCCACGCGGAAGCCGCAGCGCCCCAGCAGGTGCTCCATCTCAAAGCGGAAGAAGTAACGAAAGGGAAAGGACTCGACGATGCGCTCCTGCCGGCCGTCGGCGTGCGTGACGTAGTAGATGAACTCCACTTCGTTGATCTGCTCCGCGCGTCGGTAGGCCGCCAGCCGCCAGGCGCGCCGGAAGCGCCGCCCGCCGGGCAGCGGCGTCTCCGGGGTCTCTTCCCGCTCCTCGTGGAAAGCCGGGTCGTGGAGGTATTGCGGGTTGGGGTGGAAGACGTCGAAGACCAACCGCGCGTCGCGGGCAAGGTGCCGCCGGATGGCCAGGAGGCACTGGACTTGCTCCTCCACCTCGAGCAGATGCTGGAAGCCGCGAAAGGGAATGGTGACGAGCGCAAAGCTTTCGCCGAGGTTGAAGTCGGTCATGCTGGTTTCGACCAGCCGCACGCGCCGCTGCACTTCCGGCGGCTGTGCGGACAACTTCTCGCGGCAACGCGCCAGCATGTTGCGCGAAGCGTCCAGCCCCACGCAGTCGTGCCCGGCCGCGGCAGTGGGAATCAGGATGCGGCCGCTGCCGCAGCCGAGTTCGAGGACTTTGCCGTTCGCTCGGCCCGCCGCGGTGACGTAGAACGAAACGTCGGCGCGGCTGGCGTAGACGGGCGTGTAGTCGTAGAGCTCGGCGAACAGCGGGTTCTGGTCGTAGGGCCCGAAGCGGTTCATGGTCGGGCCTTCTCGGCTGGTCGGTTGGAGAATTCCACCAGGGCGCGCAGGCGCTCGCGGGCGGCGCCGGAATCAATCGCTTCGGCGGCCAGCTTCACGCCGTCGCGGAAATCGGCGGCGCGGCCGGCCGCCACCAGGGCCAGGGCAGCGTTCATCAGCACGACGTCGCGCGGCGCGCCGGCCTCGCCGGCCAAGATGCGTTCGATGAGGCGGGCGTTCGTCGCGGCGTCGCCGCCGGCGAGCGCCTGGCGTGGGGCGCGCCGCAAACCGAAATCTTCCGGCGCAATGTGGAGGCGGTGGAGGGCGCCCTCGCGTACCTCGACCACGTCGGTGAGGTCGGAGAGCGAAGCTTCGTCGAGCCCGTCGCGGCTGTGCAGCACGAAAGCGCGGCGGACGCCGAGTTCGCGCAGCGCCTCGGCCATGGGTTCGAGCCAGCGGCCGTCAAAGACGCCCAGCACCTGGGCGTCGACCTGGGCCGGATTCGTAAGCGGGCCGAGCAGGTTGAACACCGTGCGCACGCGCAGGTCGCGCCGCGCTTTCTGGGCGTGCTTCATGGCGGTGTGGAAGGCGGGAGCAAAGAGGAACCCGATGCCGATTTCGTGGAGGGCGGCGGCGACCCGCTCGGGTTCGAGCAGGATGTTGACCCCCAGGGCTTCGAGCACGTCGGCGCTGCCGCACTGGCTCGACAGCGAGCGGTTGCCGTGCTTGGCCACGCGCGCCCCGGCGGCGGCGGCGACGATAGCCGCGGCGGTGGAAACGTTGAAGGTGCCGGCGCCGTCCCCGCCCGTCCCGCAGGTGTCGAGCAGGGGTTCGGCGGGACGCGGAACGGAGGCGAAAAGCGGGCGCGCGTGCCGCCGCATCGCTTCGGCGAAACCAACCAGCTCGTCGGCGGTTTCGCCGCGCATCTTCAGCGCGGTAAGCAGCGCGGCAATCTGCGCGTCGGTGGCGTAGCCGCCGAGGATAGTTTCCATCACCGCCGCGGCTTCGTGGCGGTCGAGCACGGCGCCCTCGAGCAGGCGTCGCAGCGTTTCCGCCAGCAGGCCGGCGGGTTCTTGATTTCGCGTCGAGCGTTCCATATACTGCGCCCTTCCGGTCGGCAGTAAAAGGCGCATTCTAGTGCCGTAGCGCGCCGGCGGGCAATCCCGCCCCTGCCGCCGGCCTTTCCCACGGCCAGTTTTCAGGGGGCTGTCCTCGCACGATGAAGATTCACGAGTACCAGGCCAAACGCATCTTTGCCGACTACGGCCTGCCCATCCCGCGCGGGGAAGTGGCCGCCACGGCAGCGCAGGCGCGCGCCGTGGCCGAGCGGCTGGGCGGGCCCGTGGTCGTGAAGGCGCAGATTCACGCCGGCGGGCGCGGCAAAGGCGGCGGCATCCGCAAGGCGGCTACGCCGAATGAGGCGGAAAAGCACGCCGCGGCCATGCTGGGCCAGCCGCTGGTCACGCCGCAGACCGGCCGCGAGGGGCGCATCGTGCGGCGTGTCCTGGTGGAAGAGACGCTGCCCATTGCCCGCGAGCTCTACCTGGGCATCGTGATTGACCGCGCGCAGGCCCGCCCGGTGGTGATGGCCTCCGCCGCCGGCGGGATGGACATCGAAGAGGTGGCACGGAAGAAGCCCCAGGCCATCCTCAAGGCCGCCATTGACCCGCTGACCGGGCTCACGGCCTTTCAGTCGCGCCAGTTGGCCTTCGGGCTGGGCCTCAAGGGCGACCTGATGAGCCAGGCGGGGCACCTGTTCGCCGGGCTCTTCCGCGTCTTCACCGAAACCGATGCCTCGCTGGCTGAAATCAACCCCTGCGTGGTGACCCGCGACGCCCGCCCGGTGGCGCTCGACGCCAAGCTCAACTTCGACGACAACGCGCTGTTCCGCCACGAAGAGCTGCGCGCCCTGCGCGACTTGAACGAGGAGGAGCCGCTCGAAATCGAAGCCTCGAAGCACCGCCTGAACTACATCAAGCTCGACGGCAACGTGGGCTGCATGGTGAATGGCGCGGGGCTCGCCATGGCCACGATGGATATCATTCAGCTCGCTGGCGGGCACCCGGCGAACTTCCTCGACGTCGGTGGCGGCGCCAGCGCCGAGCAGATTACCGAAGCCTTCAAGATTCTGGTGGCCGACCCGAACGTGCAGGCGGTGCTGATCAATATCTTCGGCGGCATCCTGCGCTGCGACCGCCTGGCGACCGGCGTGGTCGCGGCGGCGCGCGAGCTCAAACTCACCGTCCCCATCGTCGTGCGAATGGAAGGCACCAACGTCGAAAAGGGGCGGGCAATCCTGCGCAAGTCGGGACTGAACTTCACCGTCGCGACCGATATGGCCGATGCAGCTAGGAAAGTTGTGAGCCTGGCAAAGAGCAAACGATGAGCGTGCTGGTCGGCAACAAGACGCGGGTGGTGGTGCAAGGCATCACCGGGCGCGAGGGGAGCTTTCACGCCCAGCAGATGATCGAGTACGGCACGAAGGTCGTCGCCGGTGTGACGCCGGGCAAGGGCGGCACCCGCCACCTGGGCGTGCCGGTGTTCCACACCGTGGCGGAAGCGGTACGGAAGACCGGCGTCAACGCCTCCGTGGTGTTCGTGCCGCCGGCCTTTGCGCCTGACGCGATGATGGAGGCCGCCGAGGCCGGCCTGCCGCTCATCGTCTGCATCACCGAAGGCATTCCCACGCTCGACATGGTGCGCGTCAAAGCCTACCTCGCGGCGCGCGGCACGCGGCTCATCGGGCCGAACTGTCCCGGCATCATTTCGCCCGGGCAATCGAAGATCGGCATCATGCCCGGTTTCATCCATAAGCGCGGGCCGGTGGGCGTGGTGTCGCGCTCGGGGACGCTGACCTACGAGGCGGTGGCGCAGTTGACGGCGCTCGGGCTGGGGCAGTCCACCTGCATCGGCATCGGCGGCGACCCCATCATCGGCACCACCTTCGTGGACGCCGTCCGCCTGTTCAACGACGACCCGGAAACCAAAGCCATCGTCCTCATCGGCGAGATCGGCGGCACGGCGGAGGAAGAGGCGGCCGCCTTCATCAAGAAGCACGTTCGCAAGCCGGTGGTGGGCTTCGTCGCCGGCCGCACCGCCCCGCCCGGCCGACGGATGGGGCACGCCGGCGCCATCATCGCCGGCGGCACCGGCACGGCGAAGGAAAAGATTGCGGCACTGCGGAAGGCGGGCGTTCGCGTGGTGGAGAGCCCCGCGGAGATTGGAGCGACGGTGGCAAGGGTACTGCGGAAGAAGAAGCGGAGGGCGTGAGCATGGCTGTCGAGCGGACGCTGGCGATTGTGAAGCCCGACGCGATGGGGCGCGGGCTGCTGGGAGAAATCCTGAAGCGCATCCACGAGGCGCGATTCCAGATCATCGCGCTCAAGTCGCTGCGGCTGACCAAGGCGGAAGCCGAAGGGTTCTATGCCGTGCACCGCGGCAAGGCGTTCTTCGAGCCGCTCACCGACTTTATGAGCTCGGGGAAGGTTGTGGTGCTGGTGCTGGAGGCCGAGAACGTCATTGCCCGCTGGCGGGAGGTGATGGGCGCCACCGACCCGGCCAAGGCCGCTCCCGGCACCATTCGGCGCGAATTCGGCACTTCGATCCAGAACAACTGCGTCCACGGCTCCGACGCCCCGGAGACGGCCGCCTTCGAGGTGGGGTACTTCTTCTCCGCCCACGAACTGCTCTAGCGTATTCCTTTTCAGACTCGCCGTATAATGGCCGGAGATGAGCCGCCGGACCTCAGGTCGCAAACCGAAGGTTGAGCCGCGGCGAGCTGCTTCCACCCGGCCGCCCGTGGCGCGCCCGCGCGTCGAGACAGAACTCGACCGCTTCTTCCGCCTGACACTCGACCTGCTCTGCATCGCCGGCTTCGACGGCTTCTTCAAGCGCCTCAATCCGGCCTGGGAGAACACGCTGGGGTGGTCGGCGCGGGAGCTGATGGCCCGGCCGTATATCGAATTCGTCCATCCCGACGACCGCGCCCGCACGCTGGCGGAAGCGCAGAAGCTGGCGGGCGGCGCCCTGACCATCACCTTTGAGAACCGCTACCGCGCCAAGGACGGGTCGTATCGCTGGCTGCAGTGGAACTCGACGCCGGTGGTCGAGCAAGAGCTGATCTTCGCCGCCGCGCGCGACATCACCGAGCGCAAGCAGGCCGAGCAGGCTTTGCGGGAGAGCGAGGAGCACACGCGGCTGATCCTCGACCGCGCCTACGATTCCTTTGTGGCCATGGACGCCGGTGGGTTGATCACCGACTGGAACCTGCAAGCCGAGAGGCTCTTCGGCTGGTCGCGCCAGGAAGTGGTGGGTCGGCCGTTGGCCGAGGTTCTGATTCCGCCGCGCTACCGCGAAGCTCACTGGCGCGGCCTGGAGCGCTACATGGCCACGGGCGAGGGGCCGCTGCTGAACCGACCGTTGGAGATGCCGGCGCTCCACCGCGACGGCCACGAGGTGCCCGTGGAGCTCTCGGTGACGCCGCTGCGCTGGCGGGGCCGCCACAGCTTCTACGCCTTCCTGCGCGACATCAGCGGGCGCAAAGCCCTGGAGCGGATGAAGGACGAGTTCATCTCGATGGTCAGCCACGAGCTCCGCACGCCGTTGAGCTCGCTGCGGGGGGCGCTCAGCATGCTGCAGCGCGGGCGGCTGGGGGCGCTGAGCGCGGAAGGGCAGCGGATGCTGGACATCGCGGTCGAGGACACCGACCGGCTGGTGCGGCTGACCAACGACATTCTGGACATCGAGCGGATGGAGGCGGGCCGGTACACGCTGGTCAAGCGGGCCTGCGACGCGGCGCAGTTGGTGTCGCGCGCCGTGGAGCTGATGCGGCCGATGGCGGAGAAAGCCGAGGTGGCACTTTCCGTCTCGGCGGAGCCGGCGCCCCTGCGCGCCGACCCCGACCGCCTCCTGCAAGCGCTGGCTAACCTGATCAGCAATGCGGTGAAGTTCTCCCCGGCAGGCCGCACGGTGTGGGTGAACGCTTGGAAGCAGGCCGGGGAGGCGTTTTTCCAGGTGAAGGACGAGGGGCGCGGTTTTCCCAGCGAAAACCGCGAGGCGGTTTTCGAACGCTTTCAACAGATTGACCCCTCGGATTCGCGGGAGAAGGGCGCGACCGGCCTGGGGTTGTTCATCACCCGCAACATCGTTCAGCAGCACGGGGGCCGCATCTGGGCGGAGAGCGCGCCGGGCCAGGGCAGTACCTTCTCCTTCACCCTGCCGCTGGCCGCGGGAGGAGCGGATGAAGAAAGTTCTGGTGGTTGAAGATGACGACCACCTGCGTGAAGTCGTCTGCCAGCTCATCCGCACGTCTGGCCTCGCGGTGAGCGGGGCGGCGGACGGGGCGGAGGGCTTGGAGAAGCTCGAGCGCGAAGCCTACGACCTGGTTGTGCTCGATGTCTGGATGCCGCGGATGAACGGCCTCGAAATGCTCTCCCGCCTGCGCGCGCACCCGGCCCCGCCCAAGGTGCTGATGCTGACCGCCGATGACACGCCGGAGACGCTGCTCGAAGCGGTGCGCGAGCAAGCCTACCAGTACCTCACCAAGCCGTTCGAGGCCGAGGCGCTGCTCGACGCCGTCCAGAAGGCGCTGACGGCGCCGGCCGAGCCGGGGCCCATCGAAGTGGTCTCGGCGCGCCCGACGTGGGTGGAACTGGTCGTGCCCTGCCATCAGGGAATCGCCGACCGCGTCCAGGAATTCCTGGAGCGACTCAAGGCGGACCTGCCGGAGGAGGTGCGCAGCCGGGTCGGGCACGTGTTCCGGGAATTGCTGCTCAACGCCATCGAGTGGGGCGGCGAGTTCGACCCCAACCGCAAGGTGCGCATCGCCTACGTGCGGGGGCGCCGCATGCTGCTCTACCGCATCGCCGACCCCGGCCGGGGCTTCCGCTTCGACGACCTCGACCACGCCGCCGTCAGCCATCCCTCCGATCAGCCGCTCGAACACCTCCGCGTCCGCGAAGAAAAGGGATTGCGCCCGGGCGGCTTCGGGCTGCTGCTAGCTCAGGCCATGGCCGATGAGATGATTTACAACGAAGCGCAGAACGAAGTGGTGTTAGTCAAATACCTGGCCTGAGTCAGTCGGCCGCTGCCAGCCTCTTTGAGCCGGCTACCTTCAGCAGGCGGCCCTCCTCGTCCAGGGTGGCGTGCACGGTGGCGACCAGCTTGGTTCCGTCCTCCGCCGTGACCTGGTTCCGGAAGGTGACCACAAAGACGTGCTTCGCTTCGGCGGCCGCGGGCGGGAGCCGGAGCTTCTGGAGCAGCGGAGCAGAAGCCTGGACCTGTTTCTCTTCGATGGTGGGAGCGACGCCCTGCACTTCCGGGTAGTTCTTGCTGAGCTGCGCCACCAGCTTGGGCAGTCGACGCCGCACTCCCTTCACGGTCACGAGCGTCTCCTCTTTTCAAATTATAGGGGGAACGAGGAGGAGAGCGCAACGCCGGCCCGCTAGCGCGACACCACCATCTTGCGGATGCGTCCGTCGTCGTCCACGAAGGCGTGCACAATCCGCGGCACGCTGGCCCCGTCCTCCGCTTTGAGCACTTTTCGCATTCGGACGGCGTGGGTCCTCAGGGGGCGCGCGTACTCGACACCGAGGACGGAGGCGGCCTTGGAAACTGAACGCGCCGGCAGGGCGAAGACCTCAGTCTTCACTGTAATCTCCGCATCGGCCATTTCGGGCAGGCGTTTGAGAATGGATTCGCGAACCATCTCCAGGGCGTCTTTGGCTTCCATGGCGTTTTATGTCCTCAGAGAAGGGTCTCCATAAAGAACAAACTCCAGAATCGTTTTCTGAGCGGTGGGGTCCGACATGTTCTCGCTCAAGGCCTGCCGGGCAAACTCCTGTTTGGCGAGCAGGAAAGCCTGCCCGGTGGAGACGTTTGGCCGCACATAGCGAAAGAACAGGAGGCCGAGCAGGTCCGCGTCGGCAGGCGGCGGCTCGACGGCGCCGTAGGCCGTTTTGGTCGAACCCACGAAGCAAGCAGCTTTTCGCTCCAGCGCGCTCAGACAGATGGCATCCTGCGGCCGTTTGCCGAGGATGTTGCCGCCGTAGCAGGCTTCCGAGAAAAGGATGGCGGCCTCCAGGTCCGGGCTGCGCAACTGGTGCGCCCGCAGGGCGACCGGGAGGTCAGGGCTGCCGCCGCGCCGCTCCCCGTACCAGGCGTCGGTGTGCTCGGCACCGTGCAGGTTGAAGTAGCAGGCGCGACTTCGATCCACCCAGGAGCCGACGAAGTGCCGCTCGAGGACAGGCGGCGACAGCCGCAACCGCTGCCGCTGGGGGATTTCGGCATACACCTGCTCGGAGGGGCGCTCCCAGCGCTCGGCCGAGAAGCCGAAGGCCTCCCGGTGGCGGCTGCGGCGGCGATGCAGGTCGGCGGCGTGGCGAAGCAGTTGGACGAGAAAGCCGGGCTGGCCCTCGGCGGCGTCGGGCATCCGCCCCAGGGAGCGCTCCACCACCAGAGGTTCATCGTCGGTCGAGGCATAAGGGTTGTCGGTGGGGATGTCCGGGTCATCGCCGGTGGGGTCGGACTGCCGATGGAACGGAACAATTTCGTCTCCGCCCACCAGCAGCACAGCCTCCAAAGGCTGCTCTCTTGCCGCCAACACGCCCTCCAGGCGGTCAATCAGGTTCTTGATCTCTTCCGGCGTGACCTGTTGGATGGGCTCGAGGCCGAAGGGTTCGAGGGAGCGGGCGTCATCTGCATAGACCACCTCGGAGTCGATCCCCGAGGCGCGGTGGGCTTGGCGCAAATCGGTCATCGCCTGGTCCACCTGTCTCCAGGCATCCCCGTATTTGAGCTCGAGCCTCTGCTGCACCGTCAGGATGATTTCCATCGCTCTAGCTTCTGCAGTGTAGGATCAAGCCCACCAGCGGTAGGAACGGGCCGCTCCCACTGCCTTCGCTGCTACGGCTGGTGCCGGCGGTGGCGCGGTGACGGCTGTGTTCACCCCCACGGCGGCGGCATAGACGGCCAGTCCGTTGAGCACCGCCAGAAGGATGTTCACCCACGACCAGGGCTCCTGCCGCACCGTGATCGCCAAGAGCATCAGCAGGAGGGAAAAACCCAGGGCAAACCACCGCGCCGGGATTCTCGCCGACAGCCGCTGCAGGAGTGAAGTGACCAGGATGACGGCCGCCGTAGCCCCGCTTGGGGTGAAGAGGGTGTCCTTATCGAAAAACTGGGGCTCGGGCGGGGTCGCCTGTGCCGCCAGCCAGAGAAAAAAGCCCAATGTGTTTGTCATGGCTCACCTCGTTCGGTGTGCTAGGGCCCCTTGAGACCCAGGAAAACTTCCAGCGAGCTGCGGATCACGTATCCTCCCGCCCCGACGGCTTTCAACCCTTGGCTGGGGTCGCTGATCAGGCGCTGGTATTCCTCCTCTGTCGCGTGCAGGATCTTCATCACGTCGGCCTTGGGGATCAGGGCGGGGAACTCGCTCAGGTCGCGCAGGTGGTCGTAATCAATCTCCGGC
>JACPRL010000041.1 GCA_016189965.1 Acidobacteriota bacterium
GCAAGGGGGCGCTGCGCGCCCCTGACAGGCACGAATGCCTGTCCTACTGCGAAGGTTTTTTGGGGCGGCGGAGGCGGTCGAGCATCTCCTTCAAGGTTTCCGCCGGGCGGGAGCGGCCGCGGCGCAGGCGCATTTCGAGCAGGCGGGACATGTCCAGGTCGAAGTCGGGCCGGGCAAAGGTGCCGCGAACCAGGAAGGGAATCACTACGCGGCCCTGGTCGTCGGTCAGGATGTTGCCGGTGAGCCGGCCCAGCGGGCTGCGCTCGGTCATTCGTTGGCTCGCCTCCGGCGTGAAGGTGGCGGTGGCTTCAAAGGCCAGCTCATCGTTGAAGCTGAAGCCGCCGACGGCGTCGACGGTCATGTCGGGCGTGCGCAGCGCGAGGTCGTTGGTGCGCACCCAGCCCTCGCTGATCTCGAAGTTGGTGGTCATGTCCTCGATGGGCGTGTCGCGTTCCTGGTAGCTCACGCCGGCGATTTGCCCCAGCAGGACCAGTTCGCGGCGCAGATTAACGTGCGCCAAGCGGCCATTGACCAGGGTCAACTGTCCCTCGCCGCGGGCCGAGCCGGTCATCCGCCGGCGCTCGCGTCCGGCAAAGGCGACCCGCAGGGTCCCGCCCATGCGCCCGTAGAGTCGGTTCTTGCTGTCGGTGTTTTCCGAGAGGAGCTTGTTGGCGTCCACGTTGCGCAGCAGGCCGTTGAACTCGGTGCGAGGCTCGGCGCCGCGCAGATCCACCACCAGACGGCCGCGCCCGCCGCCGTCGTAGAGGCCGAACTCAATCGGGTCGCAGGTCAGGACTTGTTTTGAAATGGCCACCGGGGCAGCAAAAGGCGCGAGGGCGAAGGTTCCGTGGCGGACCCGGTCGAAGGCGAGCCGCCCGCGCGCGGTGAGGCGGGCGAACCAGTCCTCGGACTTTTCCTGCGCCTCGACGACGGGGAGGGAGAGGCGGGCGGCGCGGCGCGGGGGCACCGGCGCCGTCCCGAAAAGGCGCTGGAGGGCTTCCACGTCGAGCACATCCCCGCGGAAGTCAAAGCGGGCGGTGGGGGCGTCGAAGTCCTCGACTTCAAGCGAGCCGCGCACGGTTGAACCGGCGGCGCTGAGGCGGAGGTCGGCGACGGCGAGCCGGCGGCGGTTGAATTCAATCCGAGCCTGCTCGATGGCGAGCGGAGCGGTGAGCCCCGCGGGCTGGAGGCTGGCGCTGGCGAGTTGTCCCTGGCCGCTGACCGCCAGCGGGCCGGCTTTCTCTTCCAGCACCCCACTGAGGTTCAGCGTTGCCGTGACCCGCCCGCGCGCCGAGCCGCCGGGCAGCGGGTCGGTTCCCATGGCCCGCAGCAGAGCGACCAGGGCTTCGAGGTCGGCGTTGTCTGTCGAGACGCGGGCTTCGAGCGCCGGGCGGGTCTGGTAATTCTCTAAGCGGAAGCTGGCCTGGGTGCGCAGCTTCTGGCCGATCTCGGCGGTGAAGGGTTCGGCGGAAAGGCGCGTGGGGGTGAGCGAAAGGGAAGCAGCCTCGATCCCCACCGGCTCGGGCAGCGGCGGCAGGGTCAATGAAATCTGGCGGAAGCTCAAGAGGCCCTGGTAGGTGAGTTGCGCCGGCTCGGCGAGGGGTCCTGCCAGCGTGACGTCGGGGCGCACGCGACCGCTCAGTTTCTGTCCCGGCCCCAAGGGGTTCTTGCCGAAGCGCGTGGCGAGGGCCAGGAGCGATTCGACCGGCACTTCGTCCCCCGTCAGCCGAGCGCGCAGGCGCGCCGCGCCGCGGTAATCCTCTACCGTCCCCGACACGGTCAGGGTCAAGTCGGGTGGAAAGGTAAGAGGGAAGGGTTGTGCTTCGAGGCGGTCGGGGGCGATGCGGAGGTCGAGCGCCGGGATGCGCAGCGGTTGAGGGAAGCCTTCGAGGGGGAAGAGCAAATCTCGTAACTGGGCGGTGCCGGCGAGCTGCCAGGCTTCCGGCTTGCCTTTGAGCGCCAGGTCAGCGGTGAGTTTTCCCGCCAGGCCCTCGAGGGTTTTCCCGCCCACAGCGGGGAGGCCGAGCCGAGGGGGGAGCCGCCGCAGCGCTGCGAGATCGGCAGCCGAGGTTTTGAGCTGGAGGTCGAAGGCGGTGGCTGGGGACCAGGTGATGCTTCCGCTGAGGCTCACGCGCGTGCCCTGATGCTCGATCCGGCTCTCCGACAACTCCATCCGGCTGAAGTCGGCGGGCAGGCGGGCAGCGAGCTCGAGCCCGACGGGGCTTTGTTCTTTCGTGCCGGGAAGAGTGAGGGCGCCGTTCAACTCGAGCTGCTCGGGCGCCGAGCGGACCTTCAGCTTCCCCTCCAGCGCTCCGAGCTGGGCGAGCAACGGCGGCACGCTCACCAAAGAACGCAGGTCGACGGGGCGGAAATTCTCGAAGGAGACTTCCGCGTTGAGCGGCGTGCGCAGAGGCGCGGCGAGGTCGAGCGGCCCCAGCGAGCCCTGCACGCTCAGCCGGCTGTCGGGGGCGAAGTTCACCGCGAGGAGAAAGGGAAACGGGCGCGTGGGGCTGAGTTCGCTGACGCCGAACTCGACGCCGGTGACGCGCAGAGGCGGCTGGCCGGCGCGCTCGACGACTAGCGTGCCTTGCTGAACCAGCCAGTTCGTCACCGGCGGCGCGGGGGAGGGGGCCGGGGCGGTTTCTGCGGCGGGGCGCTCGGCGCTGGTTTCGGCTTCGGGCGAAGCGCCCAGGGTGGCGACGTTCCAGCGGCCGGCGGCATCCTGGCGGAGGTAGATGGTGGGCTCGACCAGTTCGAGCGCCTGGACTTCCGCCTCTCCGCGCAGCAGGGAGCGGAAGCGGAAGTCAAACTGGGCGGCGCGGGCGCGAATGAATTCTTGGCCGGCAAAGTCCGGGGCTTCGCGCACCTCGACCTGGTTCAACCGCAGGCGCAGCGGCCACAGTTGCAACTCCAGATCGGCGGCGTCGACGGGGCGATTGATGGACTGGCTCAACTGCGCCAGGATGGTCGTGCGGTGGCGGTTGGCGTCGAAGGTGGCCACGAAAACGGCTGCGGCCGCGAGCAGCAGAACGACCAGCGCGACCAGTCCCCAGAACGCTTTGCGAGCGAGACTCACGGTGGCCCCCTCTCCCCTCTTCTCCTAAGAGGTACACTCTGAGACCGGGGTTGGCAAGGGGAGAATCGCGGCGCGTGAAAAGCGACCCTTCGACTACGCCCCGCTGCGCGGGGCTCCGCTCAGGACAAGCAGCGACTAACGACCAGCGAAAAGTGGCAAGCGACCAGCGACAAGTGAAAAGCGGAGGGGGCGGCGGTGGCCGGTGTTTCGTGCGACGTGCATCGAGCGTCGTGCACCGGGCATCGGCTCTGGTGCCTGGTGCGGGAGAGCGACTGGCGATTGGCGACTAACGACCCTTCGACTACGCCTGCCTACGGCAGGCTGCGCTCCCTTCGACGACTGCGCTCAGGGTCTCCGCTGCGCTCCGACAGGGCAGGCTGGTTTTCGGCACGGGAGTGGCGAGTTGGGCACGGCGATTTCTCGCGTTGGGCACAGTAATCTCGGGCGTTTCGGGGCGGTGAACTACGGATTTGTGCGCCGGCAGGTTTGAAACCACAGATGCACACAGATACACACAGATGAAAAAGCGACCCGCGGCCAGCGACACTTCGTCCCGCAGGGCGGGGCTCAGTGCAGGCCCGCGAGCTGTGGAGAAAGCATCCTCGGTGGGACATTGCTTATGCACAGGCAAAAAAAAAGCCTTGCAGAGGGGCGGAGGAACCTCTAGAATTCCTCCAGCCGCAGCGCCACCACAACAATCGGTCGGAGCAACTGAATGCACAGTTCGTTCTCGAAGTGGTGGAGCCTCCTGCTGGCTTCCCTGCTCTTGCTGGCGCCGGCGCTCGAACTGCGCGCCCAGTCGGGCAAGAAGAGTTCGCGCAAGCGGCGGCCGCGCTACACCGTGGCCAGCTATGGCAACCCGACCGCCCAGGATGACGAAACGGGCGAAGACGCTGTGGTGCGCGGGGTCGCCGTCGAAGCCCTGGGCCGCTTCAACGGCAGCGTGGTGGTGGTCGAGGCGGACACGGGTCGCGTCCTGACCATCGTCAACCAGAAGCAGGCCTTCTCCATCGGCTTCAAGCCCTGCTCCACCATCAAACTGGCCGTGGCGCTGGGGGCTCTGGAAGAGGGGCTGATCACCGGCGACACCCTGCTGCGCGTCTCCCGCCGGGAGTCGGTCAATCTGACGGAAGCGCTCGCCTACTCCAACAACCCTTTCTTTGAGATTCTGGGCGAGCGGATGGGCTTTGAAAAAGTCTCCGCCTACGCGCGCCTGCTGGGCTTCGGCGAGCTGGCCGGCTACTTGATCGAAAACGAATATCCCGGTGCCTTTCCCCTCGAGCCGCCGGCCAATGGCGGCGTGCGTCGGCTGTCGAGTTACGGGGAGGAGATCAAGGTGACTCCGCTGCAACTGGCGGCGCTGATGGCCGCCTTCGCCAACGGCGGCGCGCTCTACTACCTGCAGTATCCGCAGGCGGAGGAGGAGCTCGCCGCCTTCAAGCCGCGGGTCAAGCGCCACCTGCCCATCCAGCGCTGGCTGCCCGAGCTGCGTGCCGGGATGGAGGCCGCCGTGCTCTACGGCACGGCGCGGGTCGCCACCGCCACCGAAGAGCAGGTCCTGGGCAAGACGGGCACTTGCGGCGAGGAGCGGGCCAAGCTGGGCTGGTTTGCTTCCTACGGCGTTCTGCCCACGGGCAAGCGCCTGGCGGTGGTGGTGCTGTTGCGCGGCGGCTCAATCTTCAGCGGCTCGAAAGCCGCCGAAGTCGCTCAGCGGGTCTACCAGGGATTGAGCCAGCACTACGTGCTGGCCGAGGGTTCTCCGTCGGAAACCGCTGCGCCGGCCAGCACCCACTAGCCACAGAGGCACAAAGACACAGAGAAAGCGGGACATGGAACCCTGAAGGGTTCCGCTACTTCGCGTGCCGCTCCCGCCGTAGCGGAAGGCTTCAGCCTTCCACTCAAACTTGCCTGCCGGGCGGTCCGGCAGCGCTCCTAGAACCCCTCGGACACGCCGTGTCGGCTCCCGCCCCAGGGGGAGGTACCCCCCGGCCCCCCTGGCGCCACAGAGAAAGAGTTGAAGCAGTTGCATAACCTGCCGGCGGCGGGGACACCCAGAGAGGGTTTCCCCGCACCCCTTCCCCGGTGGCGCTGCGCGCGGCTTTTTTTCGGCACGGCTGAAGCCGTGCCCTGACGGGCGTTGAATCCCCTCGCCGAGCCCGGTGGCACCTGCCACCGGGTTCTGGAGCCTGGGGGCTCGGGGGCAGGACTTGAGGTTTTGAAATGACTTCTAGTGCGAGAGTTACACAGTGACCGAATTACAGCGCCGCTCAGCGGGCGCGGCTACGTGCGGCCTGTTCCGGGTCGTTCGGCGCCGCCTCGGGGGCCGCGGGGGCCGCGAGGCCGAGCTTTTCCCGCAGCAGACGGTCGAGCTTGGCGACGACGTTGGGATTTTCGCGCAGGAAGAGCCGGGCGTTCTCGCGCCCCTGGCCGATGCGCTCGCCTTCGAAGGTGAACCAGGCGCCGCTCTTCTCGACCAGTCCGTGGGTCACGCCGACGTCGAGCATGTCGGTTTCGCGGGAGATGCCTTCGCCGTAGATGAGGTCGAACTCCGCCTCGCGGAAGGGCGCGGCCAGCTTGTTCTTCACCACCTTGGCGCGGGTGTGGTTGCCGATGACACGCTCGGCTTCCTTGATGGCGGCGATGCGCCGGATGTCAATCCGCACGTCGGAATAAAACTTCAGGGCGCGGCCGCCCGGGGTGGTTTCCGGGTTGCCGAACATGATGCCGATTTTTTCCCGCAACTGGTTGATGAAGATGAGGCAGGTCTTCGACTTGTTGACAATGGCTTTGAGCTTGCGCAGCGCTTGTGACATCAGCCGCGCCTGCAGACCCATCTGCGGGTCCCCCATCTCCCCTTCCAGCTCGGCCTTGGGGACCAGGGCGGCCACCGAATCGATCACTACCACGTCCACGGCGCCCGAGCGGATGAGGGTTTCCGCCACCTCGAGGGCCTGCTCGCCGTAGTCGGGCTGGGAGACGAGAAGGTTGTCCACGTCCACGCCGAGCTTGCGGGCGTATTTGGCGTCGAGCGCGTGCTCGGCGTCAATGAAGGCGGCCATCCCGCCCAGTTTTTGCGCTTCGGCGATCACGTGCAGCGCCAGCGTGGTCTTGCCGCCGGCTTCCGGGCCGAAGATTTCCACCACGCGGCCGCGCGGCATCCCGCCCACGCCCAGGGCGGCATCGAGGGAGAGCGCGCCGGTGGAAATGACTGGCACGGGCACGAGCACGTCCTTCGTGCCCAGGCGCATGATGGAGCCCTTGCCCCATTGCTTTTCGATCTGGGTGACGGCCACCTCGAGTTGCCGTTTGCGATCATCAACCATGGTGGAGTCTCCTTCCGGGCACGCCTCAGCTTTGCCCTTCGTCGTTGGCTGTCTCGTCGTCCAGCCGCGCGCTCATCTCTTCTTCCATCGCTTTCAGCAGGGTCCGCGCGCGCTCTTCCTGTGCCTTGCTCACCCACAATCCGATCTCGCCCAGCCCCGCGGCAGGCAGTACTTCGGCGCCGCTGCGATCGGAAAAACATTCGATGCCGTTGTCGAGGAGCATTTGCTCCAGCATCTTTGCCTGCAGCAGGTCCAGCCCTACCCACACCCGCACGTCTTCGCTGGCTTCCTCCCCCGGTGGTTTCCGGAACATCAGCCACAGTCCAACGCCGACCAGAACAAGTGGCGACGGGATACTCAGGGGGCCGTAACGGTAGAGCCAGTACCAGCGCATGTGCACGAACCCTTGAGGAGTAAGTTTATAGGTGCCACGGGCAAAGGTGTGGGGTACGCCATTGACCGAGACAACCATATCGTCCGTGAAGGTGACGATGTCGCCTCCCGGTGCTCGCTGAATGATGGACAAGGTGTCGAGAATACCGGCGAGTACAAGAGCTTCCAGAACAATGCCAAATACGATTAGCCCAATCCCCACGCCTCTAGGCGCAGAGCTGCCGGCGGGAGATGGGACTGAAGGTCTGGCGCCCATTATTCGTCCACTGCCTTCTAGCGCACCTGCCAGAGCAGAATCAATATGGCCACGTTCACGACGTGGCTTGCCAGTCAAAGCCCGCACCAAGTGTGTAGCCGCGCCCGCAAGGCCCACACCAGGTAGGGCACCAGGACGACGGTAAGCGTCGCGGCCACGAAATTCACCTGTACCAACCACACAGGCAGGGCGCCGGCGAGCGTCCCGACCGCCACCAGTGCGGTGAATAGATAGAATCCCAAACCGAGCACCGCATTCGGCACGCCGAGCAAGCGCGCGTACGGCGTGCGCAAAATCGTCATACAGGTCTGCTCGTCGCGCCGGCACAGCGCCGCGGGCACCGCTGGCGACTCGACCTGCCCGTAGTAGGCGCGCACGAAATGGAGCGAAATTCCCGCTCCCACGAGCGCTAGCCCCAACAACAGCCACGAGCTCAACTGCGTTCGCCGTCAGCGCTCCACCGCCAGGGCCACGGCATTGCCGCCGCCCAGGCACAAGGCCGCGACGCCGCGCTTGGCGTTGCGCGCCGCCATTTCGTAGAGCAGCGTCACCAGGAGGCGCGCGCCGCTGGCGCCAATCGGATGGCCCAGGGCCACGGCGCCGCCGTTGACGTTGACCCGCGCCGGGTCGAGCCCCAGCTCGCGCATCACCGCCAGGGCCTGCACCGCAAAGGCTTCGTTCAGCTCCACCAGCTCGACTTCTTCTTTCTTCCAGCCCACTTTCTTCAAGAGCAGGTTCACGGCGTCCACCGGAGCCATCATCACCCACTTGGGCTCGACGCCGCTCACCGCCTGGCCGACGATGCGCGCCAGCGGCGTCTTCCCGTTCTTCGCCGCCCACTCCGCCGAGGTCACCACCAGCGCGGCCGCGCCGTCGTTTGTCCCCGGGGCGTTGCCAGCGGTCACGGTGCCGTCCTTCTTGAAGACGGGCCTGAGTTGCGCCAGCTTTTCCACCGAGGTGTCTTCGCGCGGGCTTTCATCCTTCTTGAAGACGACGGGCTCGCCCTTCTTTTGCGGGATCTCGACGGGCAGGATTTGCGCTTCGAAGCGGCACTCTTTGGTCGCCTTGAACGCCTTCTGGTGGCTCTCGAAGGCGAACCGGTCCTGCTCTTCGCGGTTGATCTTGTACTTCTCGGCCACCAGCTCGGCCGTCATGCCCATGTGGAAGTCCTCATAGGCGTCCCACAGGCCGTCGACGATCATCGAATCGTAGAGCTGGGCGTGGCCCAGGCGGTAGCCGGCGCGGGCTTGCGGCAGCAGGTAGGGGCAGTTGGTCATCGACTCCATGCCGCCGGCCACGATGACCTCGCCGTTCTCGGTGGCAATGGCCTGCGCGGCCAGCCCCACGGCCTTCAGTCCCGAGCCGCAGACTTTATTGATGGTCATGGCGGCCACTTGAGGCCGCAGGCCGCCGCGCAGCCCTGCCTGCCGCGCCGGGTTCTGGCCCAGGCCGGCCGAGACCACGTTGCCCATGATGATTTCGTCCACCTGCTCGGGCTCGATCCCGGCCCGCCGGACGGCTTCCGCTACCACTTTGGCTCCGAGCTCTGTGGCCGAAAAAGGCGCCAGGCTTCCCTGGAACTTTCCGATGGCGGTGCGGACAGCACTGAGGATGACAGCGTTCTTCATGGCACTCTCCCTTTCTCCGTGATTATAGGTTCGAGGCTCAGGAGGGTCAAGGAAACGCGGCCGCGGACGCTGGCAGGTCGCGACCAATTCAGCTAAGATGAGGCGTACCGCTAACACCCATGGCCTCGCCCCCGGTCGGGCAAACTGAGATAATCCCCTTGAACGCGGCGCAACGTACCGCGGTCGAGCACCTGCACGGTCCCTTGCTGGTAGTGGCGGGAGCGGGCACGGGCAAGACGCGGGTCATCATTGAACGCATCCTCTACCTCCTCGACACCATTCCGGAACTCCAGGGCGAGAACATCCTGGCCATCACCTACACCAACAAGGCGGCCGACGAGATGAAGGCCCGGCTGCGGCGGCGGGGGGACAAGCGGGCCGAGGACGTGGGCGTCTACACCTTCCATGCTTTCTGCTACGAGCTCTTGCGGCGCCACGACGAGGCGGTGCGCATCCTGGACGCCATTGACTACTGGATTTTCCTCCGCCGGCGGCTCGACCAGCTCGGCCTCGACATTTTCAAACGCCTGGCCGAGCCCGGGCGCTTCCTCAACGCCTTCCGCGAATTCTTCTCCCGTTGCCAGGACGAGCTGGTCAGCCCGGCGGACTACGCGCGCTACGTGGAAGAGCTCGCCGCCGCCTTCGAAAAAGAGAAGAATCTCCTGGCCGAGGACGAGCGCCGCGAGCGGGAAGAAGAGTTGCGGCGCCAGTGGGAGCTCGCGCGGGCCTACGAAGCCGCCGAACGCTTGCTGGCCGAAGCCAAGCGGACGACCTTCGGCGGCTCGCTGCTGGCCGCGGTGAAGCTGCTCGAATCGAACGCCGCCGTGCGGGAACACTACCAGGACCGGCTGCGCTACATCCTGGTGGATGAATTCCAGGATGCTAACATCGCGCAGATCCGGCTGCTCGAGTTGCTGGCCGCCAAGCACCAGAACATCACCGCGGTGGGCGACGACGACCAGGCCATCTACCGCTTCCGCGGCGCCTCCTATGCCAGCTTCCGCCTGTTTGCCCGCTTGTTTCCCAACCGCCGCGAGATAACGCTGGCCCACAACTACCGCTCCACCGCCCGCCTGCTGCGGGTGGCCACCGAGCTCATCGCTCAGAATGAAAAAGCGCGCTTCGACCCGAAGAAGAAACTGATTCCCACCTTGCCGCCGGGCGAAAAAGTGCGGCTGGTCGAAGTGGAGGATGCGGCGGCGGAAGCCGCCCACATTGCGAGCGAGCTCAAGCGGCGGTACGAGCGCACGGGCAGCTACGAAGGCAGCGCCGTGCTCTACCGCGCCCACCTGCACCGCAACGCCCTGGTGCAGGCGCTGACCCGCGCGCGGATTCCCTTCGTGGTCCGCGGCCTCTCTGTCCTCACCAACACGCTGGTGCGCGACCTGCTGGCCTACTTGCGCGCCATCGAGAACCCGCGGGACAACATCGCGCTCGCCCGCCTGCTCGCCATCCCCGCCTGGCAAGCCACCCCGGAAATGCTCTTCGAGCTCATCCAGCGGGCGCAGCGCGAACGAACCTCGCTGGCCGCCGCCATCGAAAGCCTCCATCCCGCCGTGCGCGACCAGCAGACGCCACTGGGCGCATTGCTCGGACTCCTCGCCGAACTCCGCCGGCGGGCCGCCGAGCTTTCCCTGATGGAACTGTTCGACCTGCTGCTCGAGCGCCTCGAACTCCGCTTGCTGCCCGCCGACCCCGACCGCCCCTCCTTCGACGCCTTCGTCGCGTTCCTGAAACGCTGGGAGGAGGAGAAGAGCCAGACGCGGCGGCTGGCGGAATTCCTCGAATACCTCGACTACTTTGAAGAAGCCGACGGCCGCATCGAGCTGCCCGAAGACCGCGAGCGGCGCGACGCCGTGCAACTGATGACAGTGCACTCAGCCAAAGGCCTGGAGTTCGACTCCGTCTTTGTCCTCCGCCTCAACCACAACGAGTTTCCCACCCGGCGCCGCAACCCGCTCTTTGAGTTTCCCCTGGCCTTGATGAAGGAAGAGCACCCGCCGGGGGACTTCCACATCCAGGAGGAGCGCCGGCTCTGTTACGTGGCGCTGACGCGGGCGGGCCGGCGGCTTGACCTGGTGACGCTCGCGGGTGAGCGCCAGCGGGCTTCAATTTTTCTGGAAGACATCCTGCGGGACGCGCGGGTGGCGCGCGAGGTCGAGCAGGCGCGTGCCGCACCGGCTCCGGTCGAGCCCCCTGCCGGAGCGGTTCCCGAGTGGGAGGCGCTGTTTGCGGCGCGGCAGAACGGCGCCTGCTATTCCCGCATTGTGCAGTGGGCCACGCAGGGACCGGTTCCGGAGGCAGAAGAGCCGCTGCGGCTGAGTCACTCCGACGTCGAGACCTACTTGAAGTGCCCGCTCAAGTACAAGCTGGCGCACCGCTGGAAGCTGCCGGGCGCGGCCACGCCGGCGATGCTGTTCGGGAAGATCATGCACAGCAGCGTGGCGGAGTTCTGGCGGGCGCGGCGCGAGCAGCGGCCGGTGTCCCGCGAGGAGTTGCAGCACATCTACGAGCAACAGTGGCGGCAAAGCGGCTGGCCCTTCCGCGACGCCTACCAGGAACGGGAATACCGTTCGAGCGGCTGGGAGCAGCTCCAGGGCTTCTACGAACGCCACGCCGGCGAGCCGGTCGCGGTCCTGGAGCTCGAAAAAACTTTCCACTGGCCCTGGCAGGACGTGGTGCTCACGGGGCGGATGGATCAGGTCAACCGCCTGGGCGAGCGCGCCGTGGAAATCATCGAGTACAAGACCGGCCAGCCGCGTCCGGCGAAGAAAGTCGAGAAGGACTTGCAACTGGCGCTCTACGCCGCCGCCGCCGAGCAGCACCTGGGCTGGGTGCCGCGCCGCCTGACGCTCTACAACTTCACCGTGAACGAACCCATCAGCTTCCTCCCCACGGAACGCAACGTCACCCGCGCCCTCGACACCGTGCTGCGGGTGGCCGACGGGATTCGCGCCGGCGACTTCCGCGCCCGCCCCGGCTTCCACTGCCGCTACTGTGACTACCAGCGCCTCTGCCCCGAATACGAACAGCCCCCCGCGGCGGCCCCGGCGGGCGATGCCGCGCCGCCGACCGAAGACGTGCAGAAAAACTAAGGGGGAGTTCCGAAGAACTCCCCCTGATGCAGCTTTGTTGGCCCGAAGGTTACTTCTTTCCCTTCTTCGCCATCTTCTTGCTCTTCTTCTTGGCCATACCTACTTTCCCCTCCTCGTTTGCAGCCAACTCGCTGCAAACAAGAAGATGTATACGGTGCAGCCGTTGTGCTGTCAAGAAAAAAGTGCGGCGGCAAGAAAAATTTTTTCACGTCGAAACGGGGCTGCACAACGAGAAGCGGTTTCCTAACTGGTGATGAGCCGGACGAAAAGCAAATCCTTCGACTCCACCCCGCCCTTTCCCGGGAAAGGGCGGGGCTCCGCTCAGGATGACAGCGCTGGGTGGGGGAGGGTGACTAGTCGAGCGGCAAGCCGGCGAAGTAGCCGTGGCGGGCGTGGAGTTTCAGACCGGAGCGTCGAACGCGCACTTCAATGCGGCGATATTCGCGCCCGGCGGGAGCGGGCCGAGCGGCGTAGACCAGCGTGTACTGGTAGCGCGCCTGCTCGGTGATGGCGGCGAGAGCGTCGGCGAGCGCCGCCTGCGTCATCGGCGCATAGACGTCGCCGCCGGTGACGCGGGCGTAGTCGTGGAGAACTGTGGTGCCGAGGGCGAAGCGGGCGTTCTCGAGGCCGATGGCATAGACGGAGACACTTTCCGCCAGCAACAAGTCCCGGGTTTCCTTGAAATCATGGATGTCGAGGCGGGAGTTGAGGCCATCGGAGAGGATGAAAATGATGCGCCGGCGGCCGTGTTCGCGCGCGCGCAGCGCCATGCCAGCGGCAAAGATGGCGTCATGGATACTCTTAGCCGCGCGGCGGGCCTGGGGCAGCGTGTTGGGCACGCCGGGCCCGACGGGCAGCGTGTTGATGCGCGGCCCGGCGGTCATGGGCCCGCCGGTGATGCCGACTCGGGGCGGCGTGGCACCGCCGTCGGTCTGGCTCCAGCGGGCAATCAGTTGGCGCAACTGGTCGGGGTCGCGGGTGAACGCCAGCTCTTCGCGAGGATAGACGTCAAACGCCAGCAGGGCGAACTCGTCTTCCGGGCTGAAGGCGCTGGCGAGGACGGGCAGCGTTTCCCGCAAGGTTTTTCGCGCCGCGTCGTTGAGCACTTCGTCCACCAGGATGACAGCGGAAAGGGGGAAGGGGTCGACGGAGAAATAGCGGATGGGTTGCTCTTCCCCGTTTTCCAAGAGCTGGAAATCGTCCCGCTGCAGGCCGGTGACCAGGTTGCCCTGGCCATCCTTGACCGTCACGGGAACCAGGACCAGCTCGACGGAGGTGCGCAGCCGGTAGCGGACTTCAGCGCCTGGGTCGCTCTGTGCCTCCAGCGCCGGCGCCGCGGCAGCGCTCACGACCAGCGCCAGCAAAGCCGCGCGGGAGCGCCGCTGCCGCCGATGGTGGGTCATCGTCATCCCTCACTCCCTTTGGATGCCGCGGAAGCGAAAGCGGCCGCAGCCGGTCATCCTGGGCCGACCGCCTTGCATCAAACTCTACGGAAGCGAGTCCCCGTAGCGCGCCGAGCCATTATACTGTCGCTGATGCGGACCATCAATGAAACCCGTCGCAGGCTTACCCCGGGAGCGATTCTCCTGGCGGTGGGCGCCATGGGGCTGGGGATGTGGTTGCCGGCGCAAGCTCCCCCGCCTCCGCCGGTGCCGCCGACGGAGACGTTGCGGGTCGAAGTGGCGGTGGTCAACATTTACTGCACAGTGAAGGATAAGAGGGGCGCACTGGTCACTGAGTTGACGGCCGACGACTTCACGGTCTACGAAGACGGCAAGAAGCAGGAGGTGCGCTACTTTGAGCGGGAGACCGACCGCCCCTTGACGCTGGCCTTGCTGGTCGACACCAGCGGCAGCCAAGTGCAAGTGTTGCAGACGGAGCAGGAAGTGATGGGGCAATTCCTGCGCCAGATCCTGCGGCCGAGCGACCTGGCGTTGCTGATGAGCTTCGACGTGAATGTGGACCTGTGGCAAGAATTCACCTCGGACGCGGAGCGGTTGGAGAGCGCCCTGGCCCGCCTGCGGATCAACGCGCCGGGGCCTCCGCCCGGCGTGCAGGGGCCGGTGCCCACGAGCGGGCCTCGGGGGACGCGGCTTTACGACGCTGTCTACCTGGCCAGCCGGCAGAAGTTGGCCGGCGAGGTGGGACGCAAGGCCCTCCTGGTGGTGAGCGACGGGGAGGACGTGGGCAGTACGGTCAAGCTGCAGGAGGCGGTGGAAGCGGCGCATCGGGCCGATACCATGGTGTATGCCATCGGTATTGCCGATCCGGGTTTCTACGCCCAGCAAGGGTATGCCTACTCCGGCCGAGGGGTCCTGGAGAAGCTGGCCAAAGAGACGGGCGGGCGGGTGATCTTTCCCTCCAAGGTGGAAGAGCTGGAGGAAGCCTTCAAGGAGATTGCCGACGAGCTGCGCAGCCAGTACACCCTGGGCTACACACCGACCAACCGCGCCCAGGACGGGCGCTTCCGGAAAATCCAGGTGAAGGTGAAGCGCGACGGGGTGCGGGTGCAAGCGCGCAGCGGCTACTACGCCCCCGGCTCCTAGTCCTCCGCTCCACCCAGCCCTGTCATCCTGAGCGAAGCCCCGCCCCTTGCGGCGTCGGGACTGCCGTGCTTAGGGCGCGACTCTTGAGCCGCCGCAAGGGGCGTGGCGGAGTCGAAGGATCTGCTTTTCGCTTTTCGTTTTTCGAGTTTTGTTAGTGGCCGGTCAGCGGCTGCCGGGCGAGCCGACGCTTGCCTCCGGCAGCGGCGTGGCGTAATAACCCGGCCGGTGGTTGACGCGCAGGCCTTTGCGGCGGGTTTCGATGGTGATGTGGCGGAAGCGGCCGTCACGGACGCGGTTGGTGGGGGTGTAGGCCAGCGTGTACTGGTTGCGCAGCTCGTTGACGATCTGCTCGAAGGAGCGGCCGACGTCCAGGGTGTCAAAGGGGCAGTAGGGGGTGCCGCCGGTTTCCTCGGCGAAGCGTTGCAGGATTTTATCCCCCTGTTCGCCCAGCACCTCGCAGGGATTCCGGAACTTGACCGATTCGCCGCTGTACTTGATGGGCGGGGCGCTGGTGCTGACGGTGAAGATGACCACTTCGTGGCGCTGGGCCATCTCCAGGGCCTCGGTGAAGCTGACGACGCTCTGGTTGTCGTCCCCGTCGCCCAAGACAATGAGCATCTTGCGCTGGTCGCTGCGGGCGGTTTGGCCCAGGCGCTTCGCGGCCAGAAAGATGGCGTCGTAGAGCGCCGTCCCGCCGCCGGCGCGCAACGCGCGGATGGCGCCGGAGAGCGCCAACGGGTCGTCGGTGAAGTCCTGCACCAGGCTCGGGGTGGCATCGAAGGCGAGCAGAAAGGCGCGGTCGGTTTTGGGGCGCAGCACGGTGTGGAGGAAATCAATGGCGGCTTCCTGTTCGTACTGGAAGCGGGGCCGCACGCTGTTGCTCATATCAACGACCAGGCCGATGCGGAGGGGGAGGTTGGATTCGCTGCTAAAGTAGCGGATCTTCTGGGGGACGCCATCTTCGTACACCAGGAAGTCGTCCGGGCCGAGGCCGGCCACATGGCGGTACCGGCGATCCACGACGCTGAAAACGATGTTGACCAGATCCACTTCGACCCGGATGGGGGGCCCCTGGTCGGTGGGCGGCGGCGGGACCTGCGCAGACAGAGCTAAGCCTGCAACCAGAAGGGCGAGGAGAAGCGCGGTCGCGTACTTCATCTTTTCTCCCCGCCCCCCATTATAGGGAGAGGGGCGCGGGAGGGTCAAATCACTTCGGGCTCTTGAAGCCCAGGTGGCGCAGGAGGGCTTCGAGTTCGGCGGGCAGCGGGGCGGAGACTTCGAGCGGCTCTCCCGTGCGCGGGTGGCGGAAGCGGAGGCGTTGGGCGTGGAGGAAGATGCGGTCGAGCGTGGGCTGGGAGCGGTTGTTCCAGCGCAAGAGCCGTGGGGCGCCGTAGAGAGTGTCGCCCACCAGCGGGTGGCCGAGAGAAGAAAAGTGGACGCGCACTTGGTGGGTGCGGCCGGTGTAGGGGAAGGCTTCGAGCAAAGTGAAGGAACCGGCGGTCTCGAGCACGCGGTATTCGGTGGCGGCCTCGCGGCCGAGGCGGCGGCGAGTGGTCATGCGGGTGCGGCGGACGAGGTCGCGGGCCACGGGCAGCCGGATGACGTCGTGGGCGCGCGGCAAGCGGCCGTGGACGAGCGCTACGTAGCGCTTCTCCACCTCGCGCCAGCGAAACTGCTCGGCGAGGTGGCGATGCGCCGCGTCGTTCTTGGCCACCAGCAGCACGCCGGAGGTGGGTTTGTCGAGCCGGTGGACGATGCCGGGACGCGCCGGGCCGCCGGCGCTGGAGAGGCGGCCGAAGCGGTGCAAGAGGGCGTTGACCAGCGTGCCGCGGCGCACGCCGGCGCCGACGTGCACCACCAGGCCGGCAGGCTTGTCAATCACCGCCAGGTCATCATCTTCGTAGAGCACACGAAGGGCGATGTCTTCCGGGGCGGCCTCGAGCGGCGGGGGTTCGAGCACGTTGAGTTCGATTCGCTCGCCGCCCCGCAAGCGCGCCGCGGGCCGGCGGACGACTTGGGCGTCCACCGTGGCCTGGCCCTGGCGGATGAGCTGCTGGAGGCGGGTGCGACTGAGGTCAGGCAACTGCGCCGCCAGGAAGTGGTCGAGGCGATGCCCGCACGCCTCGGCGGGCGCGGCGAACTTAGCCAGCCTGCCGGGCATCGGCGGCGGAGAGGGGCAGACGGCGCTGCCGCCACCAGATAGCGAGACCGGCGACGAACAGGCCGAGGCTCACGAGCTGGGGCGTGGAGAGCGCGCCGTCAAAAAAGAAGGGGCCACGCGGGTCATCGCGGAAGTATTCAAGAACGAAGCGGAGGGTCGAGTAGGCCAGCAGGAAAGCGGCGAAGACCTGGCCGGGGAAGCGGCGGCGGCGCCAGAGCGAGAGCAACCAGACGAAGACGAGGGCGGAGAGCGCGGACTCGTAGAGTTGCGCGGGGTGCAGGGCGATGCCGAGCGGGACGCCGACGAAGCGGGCGGCGTAGGGGTCGGTGAACGTGACGGCCCAGGCCACCTGGGCCGGTTTGCCCCAGCAGCAGCCGGCGGTGAAGCAACCGAGCCGCGCCAGCACCAGGCCGATGGCGATGCCGGGGGCGCAGACGTCGCAGAGGTCAAAATAACTCACGCGCTCGCGCCACACGCAGTAGGCCGCCACCGCCATGGCCAGCAGCAGGCCGCCATGGAAAAAGCCGGCTGCCTGCACGGTGCTCCAAGAAAAAATCTGTTTGGGGTTTTCCAGGTAGTAGCGCCATTCGCTCGCGATGAGCAGGAGCTTGCCGCCCACCAGCCCGGCCAGGGCCATATAGATGCCGGTGTTCCAGACGAACTCGCGCGCTAGGCCGGCGCGGGGAGCTAGGCGGACGGCGGTGTAGAGGCCGGCGAAGAGAGCGGCGGCCATCAGGACGCCATAAGTGTGGAGGGTGAAGTAGGGCTCGAAGGTGAACAGGCGCGGAAACATCTCAAGACTCCTGTGGGTTCGGCTGGCGGCTGCCGCGGAAGATTTCGATCAGCAGGGCACCGGCCCCGAGCACGATGGCGCTGTCGGCGAGGTTGAAAGCCGGCCAATGGTAGGCGCCCCAGTAGAAGTCGAGGAAGTCGACGACGGTGCCGGCGCGCAGCCGGTCGAGGAGGTTGCCCGCCGCGCCACCCAGGATAAGTCCCAGACCGCAGCCGGCCCAGGCGGAGGTGGGTCCGCGCCAGAGCAAGAAGAGCACGAGCAGCAGCGCGGCCAGCGAGAAGGCAATCAGGAACAGGTTCACGGCCGAGGAAGAGGAGTCTGCCAGGAAGCCGAAGGCGGCGCCGCGGTTCTCGACCCGGGTCAGGTTGAACAGGCTGGGGATGACGCGGCGGATTTCGCCCAGCGCCAGCCGCTCGGCCACGAGCCATTTGGTGGCTTGGTCGAGAATCAGCACCACGGCGGCGAGAAGAAGAAAAGAAGTCGGGGA
The DNA here is from genome assembly GCA_016189965.1 of Acidobacteriota bacterium. Classification (GTDB taxonomy): domain Bacteria; phylum Acidobacteriota; class Terriglobia; order Acidiferrales; family 2-02-FULL-67-57; genus JACPRL01. The sequence goes on from JACPRL010000041.1 coordinate 17,759, forward strand.
GAGGGGACGAGGGCTCATCACTAAACCTTCGAGCCCGCGGTCAACTCTTCCAGGACGGCGGCGCAGCGCTCGCACACGGTGGGAAAGCTGGAGAAGGTGCCCACCTGGGGCGAGTAGTTCCAGCAACGCTCGCACTTCTGGCCCTCGGCGGGGGCGATGCCGACTTCGAGCCCGGGGAGCTCGGAGCGATAGACGTCCGGCCAGGAGTCGCGGCCGATGTCAACGGCCGAAACAATGAAGAGAGCGCGCAGTTGGTCGTGATAGGCGTCGAGCAAGGAGCCCCAGTCGCCGTCGGCGCGGAGGTAGACGCGGGCGTCGAGCGAGCTGCGAATCTTTTTCGCCTGGCGCGCGCGCTCTAGGGCCTTCAGTACCTCGGCGCGCACGGCAAAGAGCTTCTCCCAGGCGGCCGCTTTTTCGGGCGGCAGGCCGGTGCGCAACTCTTCGCCGCGGGGAAACTCGGCCAGATGGACGCTCGCCAAGCGGGCCGCGGCCCCCGGCAGGTGCTGCCACACCTGCTCGGAGGTGAAGCAGAGGAAGGGGGCGAAGAGGCGCGCCAGGGCGTCGCAGAGGCGATAGAAGACGGTCTGGGCGGAGCGGCGCGCCGGGGAAGCCGGATGGAAGGTATAGAGGCGGTCTTTCAAGATGTCGAAATAGACGGCGCTCAGGTCAACGGTGCAGAAGTTGTAGAGGGCGTGGTAGACCTTGAAGAACTCGTAGCGGTCGTAGCTGGCGCGGCAACGTTCGACGAGAGCGGCGGCGCGCTCGAGCAGCCAGCGGTCGAGCTCTTCGAGTTGCGCGAGCGGCCGGGCGTCGCGAGCCGGGTCGAAATCGTAGAGGTTGGAGAGGGCGTAGCGGAGCGTGTTGCGGATTTTGCGATAGGCTTCGACGGTCTGCTCCAGCAGCGTGGGGCCGAGGCGGATGTCAGCGTGGTAGTCGACCGAGGCCATCAGCAGGCGGAGGATTTCCGCGCCGTACTGTTCGCAGAGCTCGCGGGCGGCGACGAAGTTACCGAGCGACTTCGACATCGGCCGGCCCTCGGCGTCGAGCACCCAGCCGTGGGTGAGCACGCCGCGATAGGGCGCCTCGCCTTTGGCGCCCAGAGCGACGAGCAGCGAGCTGTGGAACCAGCCGCGGTATTGGTCAGGCCCTTCGACGTAGAGGTCGGCCGGCCAGGGAACATCAGGGCGGTGGCCGAGGACGGCGAGGTGGCTCGAGCCGGAATCGAACCAAACGTCAAGGATGTCGGTTTCCTTGCGGAAGCCGGAGTGGCCGCAGTTTTCGCAGCGGGTGCCTTGGGGGAGGAGGTCCTGGGCGGGGTAGCGGTACCAGGCGTCGGCGCCCTCACGCTTGAACCACTGGATGGCGGTACGCAGCGTGCGGACGTCGGTGAACTTTTCTCCGCAGGCCTCGCAGTAGAAGACCGGGATGGGGACGCCCCAGACGCGCTGGCGGGAGATGCACCAGTCGGGGCGGGTTTCGACCATGGCGCTGATTTGCTCTTCGCCCCAGGGGGGAATCCACTCGACCTGGCGCACGGCATCCAGCGCGCGGCGGCGCAGCCGGTTGTGTTCGAGCGAGATGAACCACTGCTCGGTGGCGCGGAAGATGAGCGGGTTGTGGCAGCGCCAGCAGTGAGGATAGGAGTGCTCGATCTGGCCTTCGGCGCCGACGAGGTTGTCGCGCTTTCTTAGTAGCTCGACAATCTCCTGGTTGGCCTCGAAGACTGGCTGGCCGCGATATTCATCCAAGCCTTCAGTAAATCGCCCGGCGCCGTCCACCGGACAGTAGGCGGGAATGCCGTATTTCTGCCCGGTCTCGAAGTCTTCCGCACCATGCCCCGGCGCGGTGTGGACCACGCCCGTCCCCTGCTCCACCGTGACGTACTCCGCCAGCACCGCCGGAACCGTGCGATCCAAGAAGGGATGGGAAAATTTCAGACGAGCCAATTCTTCTCCACGCCAAGTTCCCAATGGTTCAGAAAAGTCATAGCGGCCAGTCTTTTTGATTTCCGAGACGTAGTTGGCCAGCAGGTCTTCCGCAATCAAATGCCGCTCGCGTCCTCCTCTCCCCTGGCGCTCGATTACGGCGTAGCGAAGGTGCGGATGGAAGGCGAGCGCCATGCTGGCGGGCAAGGTCCACGGGGTGCTCGTCCAGATGACGGCGTAAGTGTCGGCAGGGAAGTTGATGGGCGCCCCGTCGGCGACCACGCGATACCGAACATAGATGGAGGGGCTGGTGCGCATTTCGTATTCGATTTCGGCTTCGGCCAGCGCGGTCTGGTCGTGCCAGCACCACAGCACCGGCTTCAGGCCTTTGTAGACGTAGCCCTTCTCAAGGAAAGTGAGGAAGGCGTCAGCGATGACGAACTCGTAGTCGTGGCTCATCGTCAGGTAGGGCTTGTCCCATTCGCCCAGGCAGCCGAGGCGGGTGAAGACCTGGCGGTGGAGCTCGACGTAGCCCTCGGCGTAGGCGCGGCAGGCCTGGCGGATTGCGAGCGGGGAGAGCCCGGCCTTGCGCGCGCCGAGTTCGCGGTCAACGTTGATTTCGATGGGCAAGCCGTGGCAGTCCCAGCCGGGAATGAAGGGGGTGTCGAACCCGGCCATGGACTTGGTGCGGACGACGAAGTCCTTGAGGATTTTGTTCAGGGCGGTGCCGGGATGGACTTCGCCGTTGGCGTAGGGCGGGCCGTCGTGGAGGATGAAGAGCGGGCGGCCGCGGCGCGCCTGGCGCAACTGCTGGTAGAGGTTGTCTTTCTGCCAGCGGGCGAGGAGTTGCGGCTCGGTTTCGAGCAGGCGCGCCAGCATGGGGAAGTCGGTGCGAGGAAGGTTAAGCGTCTTTTTCAGATCGAGCGGCGGCACGGTGGCGTCAGGGTAGCCCGCAAAAAAGAAGGGCGGAAGAGCCTTCTAGCGCTCTTCCTGCCATTGCACAGACAAGCCTATGTTACAATGAAGGGGGAGAAAAGTCAGCGGCGGGGCAGGCATCCCTTTGGAGGCAGAGGCATCTAGTAATAAGAGGGACTTCGGGGGAGTGCCGCAGGCGAGATGAGCACGCAGCGGTTCCAGAAAGACGTCCGGGAACGGCAGTGGCTGATTGAAATCGAGCCCTGGCACAAGTCGTTCTGGGAGACCGTCCAGAACCTGCTTCGGCCGGCGCCGAGGCCGCGGCTGCCGCAACGCATCCCGGGCGTGGCGCTGTATCCGGCGCCGCGGCTGAACGTCGAGATCCAGCCCTGGCACCAGGCGTTTGCGCAGATGCTGGGTGAGGTGTTCCAGCCGCGGAAACTGCCGCCGCTGAAGGTGACGTCGAAGCCGGTGGAAGTGGCCGACATCTGGGACACGCCGCTCTACGCGGGTCAGTTCCGGCGCAGCGGGCTGGTGTCGGCGCTGGTGCATTCGCTGGTGCTGCTGCTGGTGGCGTTTCCCCTTGCCTGGCAGGCAGCGCAGGCGCAGCCGGAGAAGAAAGTGGTCGACCTGGTGTCGTTGGACGACATCGCGCCCTACAAAGTCGTACTGCCGCAGTCGGCGCGGAAGTCCGGCGGCGGAGGCGGCGGCGGGGAGCGCAGCAAGCTCAAGGCGTCCAAGGGGCGGCTGCCACGGTTTTCGCTGGACGCGCAATTGACGCCGCCGGCGGCGGTGATTCGCAACCCGTTCCCCAAGCTGGCAGCGGAGCCGACGCTGGTGGTGCCGCCGAACATCCAGGTGGAGAGCCCGAACATCGCCGCCTACGGCGACCCGAAGTCCGACAGCCAGATCCCCTCGAGCGGGACGGGCTATGGTGGGGGCATCGGGACGGGCTCGGGCGGCGGCGTGGGCAGCGGATTCGGGCCCGGGCTGGGCCCGGGGCGGGGAGGCGGCTACGGCGGCGGCGCCTTCATGGTGGGCGGGAGTGTGTCGCGCCCGGTCTGCATTTATTGTCCCGACCCGGAGTACACCGACGAAGCGCGCAAGGCGCGGCACCAAGGGTTGGTGGTGCTGTGGGCGATTGTGGACGAGAGCGGGCGCGTCCGCGACCTGCGGGTGCAGAAGAGCCTGGGGATGGGGCTGGACGAGTCGGCCGTGCGCACGGTGATGCAGTGGCGGTTCAAGCCCGGCGAGCGGTTCGGGAAAACTGTTCCGGTGCAATTCGCCATTGAGGTCAACTTTACACTCCATTAGCGTTCCGGCTGCGCTCACACATTTCTTCGAGCCAACCCGTGCTGCTGTGCCTTCCCGTGGCTGGGAGCGCCGCCTGGCTGGAATCCTTCTGGTAGCCGCGTTGGGTGTGGCGGCGGGGGCGCAGGCCCCGCCCACGGCTGGCGGGGCGACGCTCGAGTTCAGCGTGCGAGCCACGCCGACGGGCGGGCGGCCGGAAAAAGTGATGCGGCAGACCTTCTATCTGCTGCGGGCGAGGGTCGAGGAGATCGAAAAGCAGGTGCGGGCGGAAGTGGCGGCGCCGGCCTTGGAAGCTTTTGTGGAGGAGCTCGACGTCAGCGCGGAGCTGAAGGCGTGGATGAAGCGCACGGAGAAGGTGGAGCTGCAAGGGCAGACATTCCTCGATGCGCTCACGGTGGACGATGTGATGACGGTGCCGGAGTTCCGCCAGGCCTACGTGGCGCGGAACCTGTCCATGGTCGGGCTGGGCTTTCCCCGGCGGCGGGCGAAGCTGACCGACCGGGAGAAGAACCCCGAGAAGTGGGAAAAGGACGACAAGCGGTACTGGGAGGAAGTACGCAGCTACCTGATCCTGCACCCGGAAAGCAAGCAGGGGATGGACGACCACCTGGTGGAGACGAATCCGGCGGCGGGGTGGCGGGCGCGTACGTACCGCTACGAACAGGACGTGCGGCAGCGGACGCTGCAACTGATCCACGCGCGCTACCTGGCCGGGCAGGCGGAGACCGACTACGACGGGATGGCGCGCATCGGGGGAATTGCGCCGGGGCGCTACTGGCTGACCAATTTGTGGAATGAGGTGCGGGCGGGCGACATGCATTTGAATTGGGAGCTGCCAGTGGAGCTGCGGGCCGGGCAGACGGTCTATCTGGAGTTGAACAACGCCAATGCGCGCTGGGGGCCGCGGCCGTAGTCGGGCGGCCTGGCTTGACACTTCTTGGGGGCGGCTCGTAAAGTAGTTTTGAGTCCGCCGTCCTCCGCTTCATCTGCTGGGAGGTCGTCTAACTGGTAAGACATCGGACTCTGGATCCGAGAATCTAGGTTCGACTCCTAGCCTCCCAGCCAATCCCGCGCAGCGGGATTGTCCTGAGCAAGCCCCGACCCAGTCGGGGCGCGTCGAAGGACCTGCTTGGCCTCCCCGGATTTGCCCTGTCGAAGCGTAGCGGAGACCCTGAGCTTGCCGAAGGGAGCAAGTCCCGACGGTGTCGGGACGAGTCGAAGGGCCTGCCATCCCCCTCTCCCTCACGAGAGCGGCGACGCGGTCACTAACCTCAACACCCTCCTCTTGTAGACGAACCGTCCTAGGGGCTTGACATTTCCTTATTGCGCTGTACAATAA
>JACPRL010000029.1 GCA_016189965.1 Acidobacteriota bacterium
CTCCGAATCGCGCGCCCAGACCACGCGGGCTTCGGCCTCCGTGCCCGTCTGCGGCAGCGTGACGCGCACCAGTTGTCCCGGCTCGAGCGGCGAGTAAAGCAGGACGCGCGCGCCGTGCTGGCTCAAGTCCTGCGTCTCACCGGCCTGCTGCTTCTGGTAGCCCTCTTCGCCCTGCCAGGAAAGAATCACCGGCAGCCGCCGCGGGATGCGCCCCGTGCGCCGCCGCTCCGACGCTTTGAACTCCAGCACCGGCGCCGGGACCCCGCTGGCCTTGACGTAGTCGGAAATTTTCTGCCGGTGCCGCTCCGGCAAGCCGAGAAAGCTGATGGCCATCGCCCGCCCGGGCTCCTCCCGCACCACGCGCCCAGCCGCTTCCACCGGTTGCCGCGCCGGCGGCACGAAGAAGCGCACAATCACCGTCGTCCCCTCCGGCAGCGTCTCGCGCGTCTCCACCAGCAGGCTCCCCACGCTGATGTTGCTGGCGCGGCCCAACACGAACTGCCGCGCGCCCTGCGCTTCGATCTGCGCCAAGATGGGGATGCGCGGCGCCACCCGCCGCTCGGCTCCCACAGCAGTAGCAGCGGGCGAAGCGACGTGCTTGCGGCGCTTGGCTTTGGCGGTGCTCACAGTCGCCAGAGTTCTCTGAGAGTGGGGAGAGTATAGGGCGCTGCCGCCCCGCCCACAATAGGCCGAAGGTCACAGGCTGGAGGCTAGAGGCTGGAGGCTAGAAGCTGGAGGGGCAACAGGCGGGTCGAGGGAGCCGACCGCTACCCCCCTACGGGACGGGGGGCGATCGTGGCGGGAAGGCCCGGTGTCAACGGTGACACCGCCATCCCAGAAACCGCCCCGGAAGCCAAAAGGCCGTGACGCGTGGCCCGCGACCCTTCGTCCCGCTCTGCGGGACTCAGGGCAAGCCCGCGAAAGGCAGGCCACAAAGGCACCCTTCGGGTTGGCTCCCTTCGACTACGCTCAGGGTCTACGCTGCGCTCCGACAGGGCAGGCGAAGACACAAAGAAAAGGCCGCCCGCAGGTAGCTCGGCCGTGGCGCGGCCTCGCAACCTGCGCTACCTTTCCAGAAGCAGAGGTAGCGCGGGTTGCCGGGCTGACCCGAGCGCAGCGAGGGACAGCGCTACCCGCGGCGGTTTGAGATGCGTCGGGCCGGATCAACTAGTAGGCGGCGCGCTGGAGTTGCGCCTCGAGGGCCTGGCGGATGCGGGCGCGGCTCTCCTCGAGGTGCGCCCGGTTGGTGTAGTCAAGCTGCCCGCTGGCGAGCGCCCGCTCCATGCGCTTCTCCAGTTCCACCAGGTCGGCGCGCGCCAACGTCGTGGCATCCTCCGGCGTGCCCGCCGCCGGATTGACCAGCAGGCGAATCAGCAGGTTCAGATGGTCGCGCTGCAGGTTGCGCCGGAAGCTATTGACATTCCCCCCGGCGGCCAGCTCCGACCAGAGGGCGTCGCGCACGCCGACGAACAGGTCGGCCATGGTGAAGCGGTCGTTGGGCTCGGGGAACTTCCGCTCCAAGTCCTGGATACGGCTCAACGTGACGGGGTCGTAGAGCCGCAGCAGGGGCGCCACCTGGAGGTTGCGCACGATGGCGTGCAGCGGATAGTCCTTCCGCGGCGTCGTCCAGGCGAAGGCGTCGAAGTCGAAGAAGCGCTTGAGCGCCAGCTTGTTCAGCAGCCGCCCCGGCACCTCGAAGGCCTGCGGCGACCACACCTTCTCGGCCAGGAATTTGAGCGCTTCGCGCTGCCGCGCCGCCGGCACCGGCACGAAGGGCAGGCGAGCGTTGGGGTCGCCCACGTGGTCGCGGTAGTGGTAGATGCCGCCGATGTACTTCGAGGCCCCCAGCCCCGCCACCGCGTACTCGCCCTGCATGCGGTTGAAGGAGCGGCGGAGGATTTCGTAGTTCTCTCCCGGCTTCTCCAGCTTCGTTTCCAGGTTGGCGAAGAGGTCGCCCACCAGGCGGAACTGCCTGGCGAACCAGGCCAGGTTGTCGGAGCCGAAGTCCCAGGGCATGGTGTGCGGGTCAATCGAGCGCGGCCAGAACCAGGAGTCCTCGTCGGTGTTGTAGGAGAGCACCGGCTCGGCCACCCGGGAAGCCATCTTGCGCAGCTCGGGCATTTCCTCCTCCGGGGTCTTCGCGCCCGGGATGGGCTTGTAAGCGTACTCGATGACCCACTCGTCGTAGGCGCCTACGTTGGTCATGAAGTAGTCGCCCTGCCGCTCGCCTTTGGGGGCGATGTTGGCGGGGTTGTACTCCATCACCGAATTGCTCACCCCGACGCGCTGGGTGTGCTGCTTGTCCTGGAGCTGTTCGAGGCTGTTGATGACGCTGCCGCGGTGGTTGTGCCGCAGCCCCAGCGTGTGGCCCACTTCGTGCGCCATCAGTTCCAGGATCCACTGCCGGATGTACTCCTCCTCCCGCTCGGGGGAGAGTGCCCCCTGTGCCAGCAGAAGGTCGTAGCCGAAGGCGGCGCGGCGCGCCCCCTCGGCGCCAAACGTACAGGTGCGGCTCGGGTCGCGCGCCCAAGGCATCCGGGGCAGGTCGCCCTCCAGCCAGGCCTCTACGTCTTTCCAGCTCTGCACCGGCTCGACGAACTCCCGGTACTCCGCCCGCAGGAAGCGGATGATGCCGTCGCTGATGCCGATGTCGGCGTCAATCAACTGCCCGGTGTAGGGGTTGGAGTGGGAGGGGCCGATGGCGAACCCGGCGTCGTAGCCCGTGAACCAGCGCACCGTGTTGTAGCGGATGTCAGCCGGGTCCCAGTCGGCGTCGTCGGGCTGCTGCTTCACCACCATGGCATTCTTGAACCCCGCCTTCTCATAGGCGCGGTTCCAGAGCAGGATGCCGTCGCGGATGGCCTCGCGGTACTCCAGCGGAATCGAATTCTCCAGCCAGAACACAATCGGCTCCACCGGCTCGGAGACCGCCGCCGTTGGGTCCTTCTTCTTGAGGTGCCAGCGGTTCACCAAGCGCACATAGGGCACCTCCGCCGAATGGCGCGACAGATCCTGGTAGGTGTCGAGAAAGTGGCCCACGCGGTCATCGGCCAGCCGTGGCATGTAGTCGTTCTCCGGCAAAGCGACCAGGCTGTAGCGGAAACGCAGCGAGACGCTGCGCGGGTCGGGGAGGATGCTCGGCCCGGTTTCGGAGAACTCCTGCGCCTTGAAGCGGGCCAAGGTACAAATCTCGGAGTTCTTGGGGAAGGATTTGAGGGAAACGAACCCGCTGTCTTCCTTGTCGAATTGGTAACCGGTCTTGTAGATCAACTTGAACCACTGCCCGAAGCCGTGCAGATCGCTGGTGAGGAAGATGTCGCGCAGGTCCACCAGCACGCTCTTGCGCTCCGGGTGCGGCTTGCTGGCCAGCTTGCCCGAGCCCAGTACCGAGTCGCTGAAGGATTTCTCCACCGCCCGGGCTTCCGGCGAGCCCGAGGCGGCGCGGAAATTGATGTTCTTGCGGACGAATTGGACTCGCTTGCCCAGCCGCCGCCACTGGAAGATGTATTGCTCCATCATGATGGTGCCGTAGACGCCGCGCTCGCCCGTGCCCTGTTCGATCTTGGCCGAGTAGAGGTAGTCGCGGTCGAACTGCTCCGGCAGCAGCTCAACCAGCACCTTGTTCTCTTCTGCGTTGCGGTAGAAGGTGAACAGCCCCTCGATCTTCTCCATCTCCTTCACCACTTCCTCGAAGGGCTTCTCCTCTTCCTTCTTCTCCTCAGGCTTTTTTCCCTCCGCCCCTTTGGGCGGCTGCGGGCCGAAGAAGATGCTGCGGGTGTCGGACGGCTCCTGCGCGCCGGCCGTGCTGTAGGCCGAAGCGCCCGCCACCGCCAGCGCAGCCAGAACCGCCAGCAAGATCGTCAACACCGATTGCCGTTGCCGTTGCATGACACTCTCCTTTGCTTTATTGAAATGCGGGAATCCTCATCTACAGTACGAGGGTGGACGCTCCCCGCTTCCCCCGGTGCTCCCCAGCGGGCAGCCCTGCCCTCTGTCCGGCAGGGCGCGCCAGTCTACTCCCATTCTTCCGTGTGCGCAAAGCGGTCTTTTCTGGCTTGAGCCCAACTCAGCGGCTCCCCGTTGAGTCTCTCTTTCCTTGCGGTGGGGCAGACATTCGTGTCTGCCGGGCGCCCTCCGGGCGCCTAAGGCCTTTCGTCGCCCCCGCCTGCGTTCTGCGTCGAGAACGCGTTCCCGACGCATTTCCGGGCAATTGTGGAAGTGTCGCTACCCCTCGCCCGCATCGCGCCGAAGAGCGGATGAAGATTCTTCCTTGACAGCCTTTACCCCGTTCCGGCAACCTGCCGCAGGCAGGGCTCACCGCCGATTAGACGCCCGGCATCCAAAAAGGTAACGAAGAGAACTCAGGAGCCAGACGCGTGCTGACGCGACGCCAGTTCAACCATCACCTCTCCAGCGCTCTCGTCGCCGCCGCCGTCGCTCCCCGCTCGCTCCTCGCACAGGAAGAGCCGCCCGTACTCTGCCGGCCAACGCTAGTCAACACCGAGCGCCTCTGGGACACGCTTGAAAAACTGAGCGAGTTCGGCGCCCTGCCGGAAGGCGGCACCACCCGCCTCGGCTTCTCCCCCGAAGACCTCGAGGCGCACCACTGGCTGATGGAGCAGCTCCGCGCCGAAGGCCTCGATGTGGCGGTCGACGCCGCCGCCAACCTTCGCGCCACCCGCGCCGGGGAGCGCGACGACCTCCCCGCCCTCTGGTTCGGCTCCCACATTGATACCGTGCCTCGCGGCGGCAACTTCGACGGCTGCGTCGGCTCGATGAGCGCGCTGGAAGTCATCCGCACCCTGAACGAAAAGGACGTCCGCACCCGCCACCCGCTCGTCGTCGTCATCTTCGCCAACGAAGAGGGTGTGCACTACGGCCGCGGGCTCTTCGGCAGCCGGGCGCTCGCCGGCCTTCTCGATCCGGGCGAGCTCGAAGCGACCGATGAGCAGGGCGTGCGCTTGGCCGACTGGATTCGCCGCTACGGCGGCGACCCCGCCCGCATCCCCGAGATGACCCCGCCGCCCGGCGCCATCCACAGCTATCTGGAGCTGCACATCGAGCAGGGCGCCACGCTGTTCGAGCGCGGCCTCCCGCTGGGCATCGTCGAAGGCATCGTGGGCATCGAGCGCTACCGCGTCATCCTCACCGGCTTGGCCAACCACGCCGGCACCACCCCGATGGAGCAGCGGCGCGACGCCCTGGTCACCGCGTCGAAAATCATCCTCGCCGTGCGCCAGATCGTCACCGAGGAGCCCGGCCGCCAGGTGGGCACCGTCGGGACGCTCAGCGTCGAGCCCGGCGCGCCCAACGTCGTCCCCGGCCGCGTGACCTTCCCCGTCGAGCTGCGCGACCTCTCGATGGAGAAGATCCAACTGCTGGCCGAGCGCATCCGCGCCCGCGCCGCCGAGCTGGCGGCCGAAGACCGCGTCGGCTTTTCTTGGGAGCCAGTCAGCTCGCACCAGCCGGCGCTCACCGACCGGCGCATCCGCGGCCACATCCAGAAAGCCGCTGAAGAGCTTCGCGCCCCGACCCTCACCATGCCGTCGGGCGCCGGCCACGACGCTCAGTCCATGGCCCGGCTCTGTCCCGTGGGGATGATTTTCGTTCCCAGCCGTGGCGGCATCAGCCACGCGCCGGAGGAGTTCACCCGCCCCGAAGAGGTCGCCTGCGGCTGCGAGGCCCTTTACCGCACACTCCTCCGCCTCGACGCGATTGAAAGACTTGGCTAGCTTTAGCCGGGCTCGGTGGGGCAGAGGCTCTTACGCCTCTGGTTTCATCAAGGCCTGGAAGCGGGGGTGGCTGCGCAGGTTGTCGAGGTCGGAGTCGTGCTCGGCCCAGCGGCGGTACCAGTAGGCGTAGCTCATCGCCTTTTCCAGGCAGTCAATCGCTTCGTCGACTTTGCCCAGGATGGCATAGCAACAGGCTACGTTATAGAGGATGCCGCAATCCTCGGGGTCAATGGCCAGCGCCCGGCCAGCCCAATCGACCGCGCGGGCGCGTTCGCCCAGGCGCGCCAGGGAGCAGGCGCCCAGATAGAGCGCGCGGGCGTCGTCGGGATGCAACTCCAGATGTTTCTCCGCGGCCACGTAGCCGCGACGAAAGGAGCGCTCGGAGTCCTGGGTCCGTCCCAGGCCGATGTAGACCATGCCCAACAAGCCGGGAGACTGGTAGTCGTCCGGGTTCACTTCCGAGGCTCGCTCGAACAGCCGCGCCGCCTCTTCCAGCTTGCCCTGCTGGAAGCAGGCGCGGGCGTAGAAGTAGTAAGCCTCGAAGAGCTTGGGGTCAAGCCGCAGGGCGGTCTCGAACTCCATCTGCGCATCGTCGTAGCGTTTGCTGAGCGAGATGGCCAGCCCGCGCGACACGTGCGCTTCGGCCAGCTCCGGGTCGAGCAGCAGCGCCCGCCGGCTGGCCTCCTCGGCCGCCTTCAGGTTTTCCTCGCTCGCCTCCCAGTACATGTAAAGGAACGAGTAGCAGTCGGCCACGCCGGCGTAGGCGCGGGCGTAGCC